>NZ_JBFRJM010000032.1:0-91925 GCF_041468865.1 Vibrio sp. 10N.286.52.C3
TCCAATTAGGAAACAAAGCCATCTTGCTCTGACTTTATCGTTGAACTGTGATCGTCAAAATATCGATAGCTAAACCTTGATCAATATAGCGAGGAGATGAAAACGATAGAGTAGAGGGGAATAAAAAAGGAGTGTGAAATGGATATCTGGTTGTTGGTTGCGTTGGTACTAATGAGCCTGTTTTTGATTGTGATCGTTATTGCCGCAAACAACAATGGCAGCCATCTAAAAGGCAATGTGGTGATTTCTCTTACTGCAGTGGCTTTGAGCGTGCTGGTCTGGTCTCAACTGAAACAAGAGTTACCTCAACTTCCTTTGGATGATAGCAATAACTACACGGCAACAGATTTCGAAGATGAGCTTCAGCAAAGCCTCAAACAAGACCCGAATCAATCCGACTTGTGGTTTAAGCTTGGTGGTGTGTACATGCAGAAAGGGGAGTTTGATGCAGCGTTCACTTGCTACGATTATGCGATTCGCTTAGATCCTCAAGCGCCTTCTGGCCTCTATGCGGCCAAAGCAACGGCACTTTATTATCTTAGCTCTCAAGCGATGAGTGATGATGTTAATGCGCTGCTGGAGCACTCTATGCAGCTTGATCCCAATGATCGTACGGCATTGATGTTGATTGCGACCGATCACTTCATCAGCATGCGATATCAACAAGCGATTGATGCGTGGACTCAAATTCTCGATTCCAATCAAAAGGGCATTGATCGTGTCTCTATTATTCATTCGATCAATCAAGCTAAGCAAATGATCCGTTAAACGGGCACTATCTGTAATTTCGAGATTATTTGCTTTCTTGCATCTCAATTAAACCGCCAGCGTTGTGGATCTGTGTAAACCCTTGAGCTTTCAAATACTGGTAAGCTTGTCCTGAGCGGTTACCACTGCGGCAATACAAAACGATAGGTTGAGCTTTGTCTATGCTGGCAAAGTGCGTAGCGACTTCAGAAAGAGGGTAGTTAATCGCATTGTCCAGATGACCTTGCTTGAACTCTCCTGGTGTCCTGACATCAACGACCAGCGCACCTTCCTCAATCATTTCCCACCCAGTTTCTGCTCGTTCTGAGGCGTGAAGTCCTGAACTTGTTAATGCGATGCATAATGCCGAAAGCGAAAGTAAGTGCTTCATTCTTTGTTCCTTGAATTAGCTAAAAGGTAATGTGAAATTGGGACGGTTGAGTGCGCCCAAATCTAAAAAACCAGCCACACCTTTACAGTGTGACTGGTTTTATCTTATTGGTCTATTTGAAGGAACTAGTATTCGTAGTTAGCTTCACGCTTTTCAGCTTGCTCTTCCCACTTAGGAACCACGGTGTCTAAGAAGTGTTGCTTCTCAGCATTCATCTTATCCATGTCCATTCCAAGCGCTTTTTGAGCCGCTTCTTTGGTCGAAATATCTGGAATCTCGATTGGATCAGTGATGCCTTTCTTCGCCAGTAGACGAACAATCTTAGTTCGAGCATCGGCTGCGCGGTCAACGGCAGTACCTAGTACTTCTAGAGCGATTTCAGGGGCGTGCATATGAACACCATGAGATGCAATAGCGTAGTCCCAGCGCCATTGAGCATGACGAATATCCAGTAGGATAGGTTCCATCTCTTGCTCGGTCGCACCCGCTTCCCATGCTGCGCCAGCTTCAAAGTGAGCGGCTACGATTTGTTTCTCAGCAGTCAGCTTCATGTTCAGCACTTGCGCTTTACGGCTTGAAACGATGTTACGCATGGTCTCTTTAGATTGAGTGTGACAGTTTGCACAGGTATCTTCGAAGCGGTCGAATGGGTTACCCACTTTATGGTCGGTATAAACGGTGCCATCTTCTTTGGTCACTTTCGGCATATGACAGTCAGCACAAACGACTTTGTTCTTACCGTGGATGCCTTCGCGCCATGTTTCGAAGCCTGGGTGCTGTGCTTTCAGCATTGGCGCTTTAGATACTTTGTGCGTCCAATCTTTAAAGCCGATTCCATCGTAATACTCTTCCATTTGCTCAACACGAGTCCCTTTGTCCCAAGGGAACTTCACGCCTTTAGTTGGCCCTGTGAAGTAGTATTCCACGTGGCACTGAGCACAAACAGAAGCTTGTTGGTCTAAACGGCTTTGCTCATCAAACTTTTTACCAATCGCTTCAAATGCACGTTCAACATAAGGGCGTGTCACCTTCAGTGCTGGCTCACCATTTTTAAAGCCTTCGCTTTGGGTATCGTGACAATCTGCACAGCCAATAGGATTCACAATCTCGTTGCCAAGACGTGCCCATTTACCTTCAAAATAACCGTCTTCACCACGCTCTTCGATAACACGTGCTACGTCTGGGCTTTTACAACTCCAACACGCCATTGGCATAGGGCCTGAGCTTTCGTCGGTCGGACCGCCAGTACGCAAGGTTTGTCTTACATCGTCAATCGCATAGAAGTGGCCGCGCGCTTTGTTGTAGTCTTTTGCGAACCCGTAGCCAGCCCACATGATCACCATATTTGGATCTTCTTTTAGCGCATCTTCAATAGTTTCACTTTCTGACGTTTGTCTCCATGAGTGGTATTGATCAGGGTGGTTTTGCTCGAACTGGTCGTTACGAGGATCACCAATTTCTTTTTGTTCAGACGCAGCAAAACTGGTCGCGCTTGCTAGTGATGCGCTAACCATTAATAATGCTGTGACGGAATTACGTATCCAGTGCTTTTTCACAGTGATATCTCCAATATACTGATTTTTATACCAAGCGTTGTGAGTTTGCTATTCAAATTAAGAACTGGAGAATTGCTGTTTATATTAATTCATAAATAAACACATTTTGTTACGTGTCGGATGTTTGCTTGTTTTAGATCAATTAATGACAGTGACTTCAATCACGTTGAAGTTTATATAGCCCTAAAGGGGTATGTGGACATCAAGTTAGACTGGTCTTATTGAGAATTATTATCATATATAACAAATAATTACCCGACATGCCCTCACTATAAATAGGGTGATTGTGTTCACATATTACCCTTTGTATATTTCGCTTTACCTAATTAGGGGTATATTCTAAATATAGAAAGCGTTGTGGCTTATCCAAAATAAGAATTGATATCATTTAAGCGGTAATAATATCGTTTAAGGGTACTTTTGTTTAACCGGAATATTATTTAGTTGAGAGTTAAATAATGCCGGTATAAGGAAAGGATAAAATGGGCAATATTAAATTGGCCATAGTCATAATGCTTAAATCCCTTCTAGCATTCTGCCTCTATGGTTATTCCATTCATGCTGTTGCAGAGCCTGCTGTTACGCCAGTAGGAGAGTCAACAAGACATGAAGTCGAATTAATACGTGACAAAGATTACAAGTGTGTCCAATGCCATAAAGATTCTAAAGAAACGGTATTTGGTTCACATGGTGAGAGTGCGCACGCTTTGCTTGGCCGTGAAGTGAATTGCACAGATTGTCATAGTTCTATTGGCCCCGATCACCGTGATGGTGCACCTGAGGTGGTGAAGTATCGCGCGGCTCAATCACAACCCGGAACCGAAAAGGTTTTCCTCGATCCTAGCTTAATCCTAGATGCCAACAGCCAATGTATAGATTGTCATAAGCCTGATGATCTGCGCGAAGCGAGTTGGACTCATGACGTACACGCACAAAACTTAACGTGTTCAAACTGTCACGATGTGCATGCGAGTGAAGCGAAGGTGCTTGGCTTAGATAAAAAGCAAACCATCAAGCTGTGTGTGGATTGCCATTCAGACTTCAACCAGAAGAAAGAAGGGGAGTAATCTATGAGCTGCTCAAGAAGAAACTTTTTAGCTGGCGCGGGTGCCGTTATTTTCACAACTGGTGTTGCAGGTACTGCAGCGGTTACAAGCCGCAAAACGCTGGCTAATGTTCAGGAAGATGGCACCAAGCGTTACGGAATGGTTCATGACGAAACCGCTTGTATTGGCTGTACTGCTTGTACTGAGGCGTGTCGTGAAGTAAACAAAGTGCCTGAAGGCGTATCGCGCTTAGAAATCATAAAGAGCGAACCTCAAGGCGAATATCCAAATGTTGATTACCGTTTTACTCGTAACTCTTGCCAACATTGTGATAACGCGCCCTGCGTGATGGTTTGCCCAACAGGGGCGGCCTACAAAGATGAAAAAACCGGCATTGTTGATGTTCATCAAGAGAAGTGTGTCGGTTGCGGTTACTGCTTATTAGCTTGCCCGTATCAAGTGCGCTTTTTCCACCCAGAGAATAAATCCGCTGATAAATGTAACTTCTGCCGTGATACTAACTTGGCTCAAGGGAAGTTACCTGCTTGTGTTGAATCTTGCCCAACTAACGCGCTGATATTTGGCGACCTGAACGACCCTAAGAGCGAGATAAACCAAGTGCTTCAGTCGGAAGTGGTTTACAGAGATAAGGCTTATCTAGGTACTCAGCCAAAACTCTATAAAGTGCCACACCAAAAAGGGGAGATTTGATTATGAGTGCATGGGATACAGCGTTTCAATCAGGTACCGTGGTTTGGGACTGGATCATTGCTATCTATCTGTTTTTGGCGGGTATGTCAGCGGGTGCAGTGATGATCTCGATTTACCTTAAGAGAAAGGTGATTGAGGACGATCCAGCGAATAATGGTGTATTAAAGGCAACGGCTTTTCTAGCACCATTCGGGATCATCTCAGGTTTATTGATCTTGGTTTTCCACCTGACGAAACCACTATCATTTTGGAAGATCATGATCTTTTATAATCCGACGTCAGTGATGTCGATGGGTGTGATCTTATTCCAAGTGTATATGGTGATCCTATTTGTTTGGATCGGCATTATATTCCGAAATCAGATTGCCGTATTCTTGAGTGATCAAGCATGGTTAAAAGGGCGACTCGATTTTGTCAGTAACTGGATTGGCAAATTAGAATCTTTTGAGAATGTTTTTGAAATATTCTTAGCTGTGCTTGCGCTATTACTTGCGGCTTACACTGGCTTCTTACTCTCTGCGCTAAATACCTTCCCAATGCTGAATAACCCAGTGTTGCCGATATTGTTCTTATTCTCGAGTTTATCCTCGGGAGCGGCGGCATGTATTTTATTTGGTGTGTTGGTCTTTAAGGAGTCTCCGCATAGTGCGAGTATTTCTTGGATCCACGGCTTCGAACGTCCTGTTGTTATGTTTGAACTGTTTGTCCTTGTTACTTTCTTCACTGGGTTGATATTTGCTGGTGGTCAAAGTGAGCAGGCAGTATGGAACGCGATTGGCGGTGGTTTCTGGGCAAGTTGGTTCTGGTATGGCGTAATTGGTGTGGGTATGGTTTTACCCTTGTTGCTTAACGCCGTGACACCAGCATCGGTTCGCCATAGTACTGTGTATATTTTCTCTGTTACTTCATTGAGTCTGATGGGCGTATTAATGCTAAGAACGTTTGTCCTTTATGCAGGACAATTAACGATAGCTTAATTTTGCTCAAGTTTATTAGTGAGCAGATGTCGGATACTAGACATCTGCTTATTAATGGACATGCTTTTAGTAAACATGAGATGCGTGTTCAGATCGGCTCTGCTCAAGTGGAGCCTTATTGAGGTGATATGGTCGGTTCTTTGGGGCTGTTTAGTTTAGTGTTGGTTGCTGTACTCAGTAGCATTATTGGTGTGCATTCGTTTTATCAAATGCTAAACAAACGGACGCAAAATATAGGTTTAATCCGCAGTTTCTCTCTTTCAAGTGCGCTGTTTTCTCTCACTTCTGTTGCATTGCTTGGCTACGCCTTTGTCAGTGATGACTTCTCTATCCTCTATGTCGCTGAACATTCAAATACTCAATTACCCTCATTTTTTAAGCTTGCAGCCGTATGGGCTGGCCATGAAGGTTCCTTGCTATTTTGGGTGCTGACGATCAGCGTCTGGTCTGGCGTTATTGCCTTACAAAAACACTATTCGAATGAATACCAAAGCCGTGTGTTGTGGGTAATGAATCTACTGCTCGCGATATTTGCTTGGTTCACGTTATTCGCATCAAATCCGTTTGAAATGAACTCGATCTTGCCGCTAGAAGGGCGTGACCTTAACCCAATGTTGCAAGACGTTGGTTTGATATTCCATCCGCCTCTGTTGTATTTGGGTTATGTTGGTTTCTCTGTGGTCTTGGCATTTGCTGTGGCCGCTTTGCTGGTGGATCCGATTGAGTTCGATTGGGTCGCTCATTGTCGCAGTTGTTGTTTGGTCGCTTGGATCTTTTTAACCGCAGGGATCATTCTTGGTTCTTGGTGGGCATACTACGAGTTAGGGTGGGGTGGTTGGTGGTTCTGGGACCCGGTAGAAAATGCTAGCCTATTACCTTGGCTAACATCAACCGCTCTATTGCACAGTTTGGGTGTTGCTAAAGGCAAGCAACAGTTGCTGAAGTGGTCACTTAGCCTTGCTTTCATTACGTTTTGTTTAAGTATCCTCGGTACTTTTATTGTTCGATCTGGCGTCCTCACTTCCGTTCATGCTTTTGCTGTTGACCCAACCAAAGGTATCGCACTGCTACTTATATTAGTGTTGGTACTGGTGAGCTCATTTTCTCTGCTTATCATCAGAGGAGAGTCTTTTGAATCTAATCCGATTACCAGCTTCGCTAGCAAAAGCTTTTTGAGCTTAGTTGCGGTACTCATCTTTGTACTGGCAACAGCCGTGGTTGTTTTCGGCACTTTTTATCCAATGGTCTTTGAACTGCTTGGGTTGGGGAACATATCGGTAGGTGCGCCTTACTTTAATCTGTTGATTGCTCCTTTGGCTTTGCTTGCGTTAGCCGTCGTCGGTTTAGCCCCTTTACTGAGTATTAAACCTCAAGCGACTAAAGGTGTTATTACGCTGATCGCTCTAGTATCTATTGGTCTAGGGTTCGCCTGTTACGCTTTGCAAGTCGAGCAGACCCAAGTGATGGCACTGCTGACTTGGGGCCTCGCATTCTGGGTGTTACTGACGCATATTTACGGCTTAGTGGTTACCCGAAGTTCTAAGTTCCAACGCAAAGTCTGGGTGATGACCTTTGCTCATGTCGGGGTTGCAGTACTCGCTGTAGGTGCTGCAATGGATAGCTATCACTCATTTGAGCGCAGCTATAAACTAAGCCCAGGCGCACAAGTAGAGTTCATGGATTGGACGCTTTCTCATCGTGATACCGAGCTTTATGTCGCCTCAAATTTTACCGCAGAGAAGGCGATACTAAACTTAGATGCCGGCGATAAAAGCTTTACCATAGCGCCAGAAAGAAGACACTACCAAGTTCGAGTCATGAACATGAGTGAGCCTGCAATGAAGTGGTTCTGGCATGGCGATGTTTATATCACCATGGGCGAGAAAGTAGATTCCACCGCTTATGCGTTTCGAGTGCAATATAAGGCGTATGCGCGCTGGATCTGGTTTGGTGGGTTGTTTTCCATTCTTGGCGCTTTACTCTCATTGACTCATCGTAAAAAGAAAACCGTTAAGGCGTCACAGTATGCATACCAGCGTTCGTAACAAGCTCATCACGTTAATTATCTTGGCATTAATGGTGGTGTTGGGTTTTGCCTTTGCGCTCAATAATAAGCAGCAATCGACGATTGTGTCGGAGCAAAAAAGGGCATTC
The DNA here is from genome assembly GCF_041468865.1 of Vibrio sp. 10N.286.52.C3. NCBI lineage: Bacteria > Pseudomonadati > Pseudomonadota > Gammaproteobacteria > Vibrionales > Vibrionaceae > Vibrio > Vibrio sp. 10N.286.52.C3. The sequence continues at coordinate 7,583 of NZ_JBFRJM010000032.1, forward strand.
CCAGAATTCATATCTACTGCGTTAGCGAATAGTGAAGGCATCAGTAGTAAACAGGAAATTACGTTGGCTGATGTCACTCAGCATCCTTATCAACTGGTTAATGTATGGGCTTCGTGGTGCGGTATATGTAAAACTGAGCACGCTTTTTTGCTCAAACTTCATGATAAAGGTATTCCAATTGTTGGGCTAAATTATCGAGATAACTCCGGGGCAGCGATCAATGTGTTATCGAGCGATGGCAATCCGTACTCAACGGTGATCAGTGATCCTCAAGGTAAGCTAGCGTTAGAACTCGGCGTAATCGGTACTCCTGAAACGTATCTGGTCGACGCTGACGGCCAAATCATTAAGAAGTTACTGGGCGTGATCAACGAATCAGTGTGGCAAGAAGAACTTGCGATGTATTTTGATGGTGCGAATGGATGATGAAGCCTTTAATACAAGCACTCGTTGTGCTGTCTACGCTTATGGTTATTAGTTTTCCGACTTTGGCAGAAGATCTGTTTACACCCAGCGATAAGAGCACCAGCATTCAAGTAGAACTTTTTGAATTTGAAAGTCCTGACCAACAACAGCGTGCCATTGCTTTAGCAAAGACACTGCGCTGCCCTCAATGTCAAAACCAAAACCTGATTGAATCAAACTCTCCAATTGCAAAGGACTTACGTCTAGTTGTATTTAATATGGTGAAAGCAGGGAAGAGTAATCATGAAATTACTCAATATATGACGGAGAGGTTTGGAGAATTTGTGCTTTATAAACCGTCATTGAGCACGGCAAACTTATTACTTTGGTTGATACCGAGCCTATTATTTCTGTTATTTATATATTTATCAGTAAAAAGTGTTAGAAAGCGCTCATAAAAATTGTGTATTACTGTTTACCAATTGACCTGTATTTTGTAACATTAACCGATTATAAAGGCTAAGCACTGCTATATAAGGATGTATCTGTGGATAACGTAATCTCAAATTTAAAGAAAGAGTTCCATACTCATGTCCAGTCAGATAAATGGGCAGAGAGATACAGTGCTAAGTCGAGCATTTCTACGCTTACGCAAGAAGAGCTAACCGAATTAGAGAATGCTTGGGTGCAACTTGTCATCTGGAAGCAAACTCAAGTAAGTTGAGCGTTCTGTAAAAAGTGTAGTTTTAGCCGCAACTGTTTAATTTATAACCCCATGTTGGTCATCCCAATGTGGGGTTTTTTCTTACTTGAAAAATAATTGTTATATTATAACAATTTGTACAAGGTCGACCTTGAAAAAAATTGTTAACAGCCTCATAGTGTCTATCATTAGATAGTTAGCTACAAAATATTGCCTAGACATATAATGTAGCGTCGTTAAATACATCGAATTTTCAAGTGAGTATAGCTATGGCGGAAGTGCGTGCCAGAATAGATTTCAAAGTAGGGGTAACAAGCAGTATAGATGCTGAACTTCTGTCTTTTCATGGATTGAAAACAGATAAAGAGCATGTTGCTGTGATATTTAAATCAGCAGACAAGACACAAGACATACCTCTTGTTCGTATGCACTCTGAGTGCCTGACTGGTGATGTTTTCCATTCTTCTCGCTGTGACTGTGGCGAGCAGTTAGACGAAACCATTAGAATTATGGGTGAGACGGGTGGGGTGATTCTTTACTTACGCCAAGAAGGTCGTGGTATTGGCTTGTACAACAAAATCGATGCGTACCGTCTGCAAAGCGAAGGCATGAACACCTATGAAGCCAACAACCACCTAGGTTTTGGCGATGACCTACGCGATTTTACTGAAGCTGCTGAAATGCTACGCGCCTTAGGTACTACAAAAATCCGCTTAGTCACCAACAACCCTAAGAAGATCAATGAGCTAAAATCTTTTGGTATTGAGATTGAAGAAGTGGTGAATACCTCTGCTCATATCAAATCGGGTAATGAAAGCTACCTGAAGGCAAAAGTCTCACACGGTAAGCATAATCTGGATATCTGATTAGCCTCTTTGTTACGCTTAACATAAAAATGTTTAAAGACCTCACATATGTGAGGTTTTTTTGTATTTATCTTGCAATAAAATTGTAAGTTTGTATTATTTCAATCCGTAGTGCAAATGATAATGGTTTGCACTATTACTACGAATAATAATTTAAAGCTCAACAAGGATGCTTCATGACCATTAAATCTTTAGTGACAAAAGCCGTAACTTCGTCACTCATTTTTGCCTCTGCTTCTTCTTTCGCAGCAGTAACTCAAGATCAAGTTGTAGAACATTACGCAGATATTGCGCATGCAGTGTTTGCAGATTCAGTAATTACAGCAAAAGCGTTGAACTCTTCTATTGATACCTTCTTAGCTTCTCCTTCTGCTGGCAACTTCGAACAAGTAAAACAAGCTTGGCTTGAGTCTCGCGTACCATACCAACAGTCAGAAGTTTTCCGCTTCGGCAACGCTGTTGTTGATGATTGGGAAGGCCAACTGAACGCATGGCCACTAGATGAAGGCCTGATTGATTATGTTTCGACTGATTACCAATATGAACTTGGTAACGAAGGCGCTAGCGCAAACATCGTGGCTAACAAGACTTTCCAAATTGGTCAGACTACCGTTGATGCAACCAACATCACCCCTGAGCTAATCGCAGACTTGAACGAGATCGGTGGTTCTGAAGCGAACGTAGCGTCTGGCTACCACGCAATTGAATTCCTACTTTGGGGCCAAGATTTAAACGGTACAAACAGCGGTGCAGGTGAGCGTGCTTACACTGATTTCGTTGTTGGCGCTGAGTGTACTAACGGCAACTGTGACCGTCGTGGCGCATACCTAAAAGCATCTGCTGAGCTACTTATCCAAGACCTAGAATGGATGGAAAAGCAGTGGGCTGAAGGCGAGAAAGGCAACTACCGTCAAGAGCTTCTTTCAGAATCTAGCGAGAATGGTCTTCGTAAAATGCTGTTTGGCATGGGTTCACTGTCTCTAGGTGAGCTAGCGGGTGAGCGTATGAAGGTTGCACTAGAAGCAAACTCTACTGAAGACGAGCACGATTGTTTCTCTGATAACACGCACAACTCTCACTACTACAACGAGCAAGGCATCTACAACGTTTACACGGGTCTATACAAGCGTGAAGACGGTACTCTGCTTTCCGGCCCAAGCTTGTTCGACCTAGTAGAGCAAAAAGATGAGCAAGCTGCGAAAGAGATTCAAAAGCAGTTTGACCTAGCACGTGCACAAGTAGGCGAATTAGTAACGTCTGCAGAGAAAAACAACCAGCACTTCGATCAGCTAATCGCTGCTGACAACGCTGCGGGTAATGCACTAGTAAACAAAACAATTGTTGCGCTAGTGTCTCAAACAGCGGCTATTGAGCGTGCTGCGGGTGTGATTGGCATTGATAGCCTAAACCCAGACACAGCGGATCACGAGTTCTAAGAACCCGAGCCGACACAAATGTAAGGGCTCTGATTGAGCCCTTAATTGTTTGATCCTCAAGAAAGCCACACCCACATAAAAACTAAAATCAAAAACACAGCAAGGCAATGTATGAAGTCGTATCTCTCAGCCTCACTATTAACCGCACTGTTTTTCGTATCTCCATTACACGCTCATGAAACCTACTCTGGCGGCAAAACGACCGTGAAGAAAGAAGGAGCGAACGCTTTTTCCCTTCCCGCAGCCAATCTACCAATGAGTAAGCGCTTGGATTTCAGCGTAGGTAATAGCTTCTTTAGAAACCCTTGGGTTCCTGCACCGTCATCAACCGATGCTCGTGATGGGTTAGGACCACTATTTAATACTAACGGCTGTCAAAACTGCCACATCAAAGATGGTCGTGGTCACGCGCCAGAAGAAGGAGATGAGAACGCAGTATCCATGTTGGTTCGTTTAAGCATTCCGGCTGAAACGCCTGAGCAGCGACAAGCCTTCATTCGAGATGGTGGAATTCCAGAGCCGACGTACGGCGGTCAGCTACAAGATTTTGCGCTTCAAGGTGTAAAACCAGAGGGCAAAGTGAACATTAGCTACACGGATGTTCCTGTTGAATTCAAAGACGGCACCGTCGTTACTCTGCGTAAACCCACTTTAAATATTACTGAACTTGCTTTCGGCGAGATGCATCCTAAGACCGAGTTTTCAGCTCGAGTGGCGCCGCCAATGATTGGTCTTGGTCTGCTTGAAAGTATCCCACAAGAAACGATTCTAGGATTTGCAGAGCAGCAATTTGCTGACAAGCAAGGTGTGTCGGGTAAAGCTAACTATGTTCTTGATGTTCAAACCAATGAAATGGCGCTAGGTCGTTTTGGTTGGAAAGCCGGGCAGCCAAACTTAATGCAGCAAAACGCGGCGGCATTTAACGGTGACTTAGGCCTGACAAGCCGCTTATTTCCGAATGAAAACTGCACATCAGCGCAATCAACCTGTGATGATTTTCCAAATGGTGGCGAGCCAGAAGTCAGTGACAATATCTTAGATTTTGTTGAGTTCTATTCGCAGCATCTCGCAGTACCTATTCGTCGTAATGTCGATAGCCCAGCTGTCGTACAAGGTAAAAAGCTGTTTAAAGACGCTGGTTGTCAAAGTTGTCACCAAGCTGAATTCCGCACGGCTGAGCGTGAAGGCTTGCCTGCATTGTCTAATCAGTTAATTAGCCCATATACCGACATGTTGCTACACGACATGGGTGAAGGTTTAGCAGATCACCGTCCTGAGTATCTTGCGAATGGCCAAGAATGGCGTACAACACCTTTATGGGGATTAGGCTATACCAAAGAAGTGAATGGTCACACCTTCTTACTTCATGATGGTCGTGCGAGAAATGTTATGGAAGCTGTGCTTTGGCATGGTGGTGAAGCAGAAATGGCGAAACAAAACGTTTTAGCTCTTAGTAGCAGCGAGCGTGAAGCGCTATTGGCGTTCTTAAACTCGTTATAGGCTGAGTTGAATTCAGTTTAGTTAACGGCTAGTGACTTAAGAAAGCCGCTATCAAACCACTTAGCACCGCTGAACTTGTAGGAATACGAGGCCAGCGGTCGTTTCGTATTTAATGAACTCATATAATTAAAAGAAAAATTAGGAAGTAAGGTAACAGCATGACACATAAATTTTTGTTAATGCCTTTGTCGGTATTAATCATGGCAGGCTGCCAGTCATCGGGTGAGCAAACGGCTTCATCTGAGGTTAACGGTGTCTCTTATCAAGCAGACACGACTGCTCATATCAGCCGTAGCGTGTATCAACAAGAGTTTGATTCAGCCGTGCTATTCGCTAAGCAAGCCGGTGAGCTGGAAGTCTTGATGCAGGGTTACTGTGAAACCAACAATATTGAGCTGGATGCGTTGGAAAATCAGTGGCAGCTCACCATGAACAGCTGGATGGCACTGCAAGGACAAGAAAGAGGCCCAACAGCGGCATTGGAACAGAGCTGGAATGTTCAGTTTTGGCCAGACAAAAAGAACACCACAGGTCTAAAAATGCGTCAACTGACTCAGCAAGATAAAGCTTGGTCACAAGATGAAATCGCACAGCAGAGTGTGACTGTTCAAGGGCTAGGTGCGTTGGAGTGGTCTCTGTACGACGAGCAATCTCCATTACTGCAAGACAAAGCGTCTGGTTGTCTATCTTCACAAGCGATCGCACAAAACTTGGCAATGAAATCGGCCTCTATTGCTGAGGCATGGCAGGTTAACCCTTGGTTAGCGCTAGACGAGACTCGTTGGGAGTCTGAATACATCGCTTTATTGACCAACCAACTTGATTACAGCATGAAAAAACTGAGTCGTCCGATGGCTAAAATTGGTCATCCACGCCCTTACTTCTCGGAATCATGGCGCGCTCAAACCTCAATGACTCAGCTGAAATCGAACGTAGCGGCGCTAGAGAAATTGTACTTAGCAGATGGTAATGGTCTTGATGGTTTATTGAGAGAAAAGGGCTTAAATGACCTTGCCGATCGTGTAGCTGCCCAGTTCACGCTAACCTTAGATACTTGGCCTACAGACTCTAGCTTGTTTACTCTATTACAGAGCAAAGAGGGCTACCGAGAGGTGCTGACTCAATACAACAAACTAGAACGTTTGAAGTACCTGATTCATGAAGAAGTAGCGATAGAGCTTGGCGTGGTAATAGGATTTAATGCTACCGATGGTGACTGATAATACGCGAAGATCGTTACTCAAGGCTGCACTGGGTTGTGCAGCTGTTCCATTGCTTCCGTTTGGGTGTGCGACTCGAAAGGATGGGGTGAGTGCGTCGAACGATCCCCAACTGATTGGCTGTGCGCTTAATGGTCGTGGTCAATATTCTGCAGTTGTGGCTGACGAATTTGGCATGCCACTGAGCCAGCTACCTATCCCTGAGCGTGGCCATGGCGTCGCAATCTGCCCAACCTCATCACATGCGGTGGTTTTTGCCCGTCGTCCTGGTGACTATTTTATGGTGTTTGACTACAAAAACGGTCAGCAGATCAAAATGGTGGTGAAAGGTAACAACCGCCACTTCTATGGTCATGGCGTTTACTCATTAGACGGCACACTATTGTATGCCACTGAAGGGAAAACCGACACCAGCCAAGGCGTGATTGGCGTTTACGATGTCGCGCAAGGCTATCGTAAGGTCGAAGAGTTCACTGGTTTCGGTATCGGCCCACATGAAGTGATCATCATGCCGGATGGTAATCTCGCGATCGGCGTTGGTGGCGTTCATACTGATGGTAGAACACCGAAAAACCTCGATTCGATGCTGCCGAGCTTGAGTTATGTTTCTCCTGAAGGTGTGTTACTTGATCAGGTTGAATTGTTGGATAAGAAGCTGAGCATTCGACATTTAGCCCATGATGGTGCTGAAACGGTACTTTGTGGCCAGCAATATCGTGGTGAACCAGATGAGTATCCTTCGCTATTGGCGATGCATACTAAAGGCAGCCAGTTTGAATCACTGAACGCAGAGCCTGAGCAATGGGCAAGGTTCAATCACTATATCGCCAGTATTGCGGCGTCAGACGATTGGATTATTGCGACTTCGCCAAGAGGCAATTGCTACGGTATTTGGTCGAAAGAGACCAAAGAATTAGTAGAACTGTCTGCATTATCTGACGCTTCTGGTGCTGTGCTGTTTGATGGTGAGTTTCGATTAAGCTCTGGGGCGGGCAGTGTGGTTAGCCAGCGCAAGCCTTATGAGAAATCAACTCAGCAATCATCGGTCCAGTGGGATAATCACTGGAGTGCAATTTGATTCATAAATCCCTTAAAAAATAACATGCTTACTCCCGTTTCTTTGCCATACTTATGGAATTGTTGGTGACGGAGTTAAGCATGTTAGCAAAATACTTCTGTGGATTATTGGTGTTAGTTTCCGTGCATGCATGGAGCTATGCGAGTTCTGACGAGAGCCGTTTCATTCCGGCGGAATCAGAACTCTCTTTCATGCTTATATATCCAGAGCTCACACAGAGTATCTATCAAGACACTTCTCTGCCTATCCTTTGGGATTCTCCTGAGCTGGTTAAAGCGTTTGAGTTCCAATTGTCGCTTCTTGAACAAGCGCAAATGGCACCACTCTTCGAGCGACAACTCAAGCAAATCCGTCACTATCAATCCCATGCTCAATGGCAAGAGTTGGACATATTACTTACCGATACTTTTATCTACTACCTGAGCTACGTTGAAAATGCGCCGCTTGCCGGTAAAGATTGGTACTTCTCGGGCAAGCTGCATTCCAAATTACCTGCGCCTTCTCCGCATATTCTGATGAGATTAAAAAGCAGCGTTGCCAATGATTACTTATTGGAGATGGTGTTGTCTTACGCGCCGCCTGTTGGGGATTTTGACCAATTCAAAGCAACCTATTCGGTGTTAGAAACCGCCTCTGAACTCAATATTGAACGATATAGACAGAAAGGTTTGAAGCGCTTGGGTGACGAGCTTTCAGACAAAACGGTTCTTGTTGAGCGCATTGCCTTGGTTGGTGTTGATACCTCGATGATCGCGGTCGATTTTCCCGAGTTCGATCGAGATCTGCAAACGGCGATTAAATCTTTTCAGCGCATGCACGGCCTTACAGACGATGGGATCGTCGGGCCAGATACGATCAAATGGATCAATATGGGCTTTGATGATCGACTTACTTCCCTAGCATTGAACGCCGAGCGTGCCCGCTTATGGCCAAGAAATAGAGACTCACTGATTGTGGTGAATGTACCTAGTTTTGATATGAAGTATTGGGAAGATGGGGAAGAGGTTTTTGAATCTAAAGTTGTGGTTGGGAGAAAATCGAGAAAAACACCACTCTTAGAGATAAAGCTTGATTCGGTTATCTTAAATCCGACTTGGAACGTGCCATGGAAAATCATGGTTAAAGATATCTTGCCTAAAGTAAAAGCCGACGAGAGTTATCTTGAAACACACAATTTTCAAGTGATCGATGGTTGGCGTTCGATGGAAACTGTCGATACTACCGAGATAGATTGGCAAACGATTAACTTTAACTCTTTTCCTTATCGAATGCGCCAGCAAGCAGGCTCTAGTAACGCATTGGGTTTGTATAAGTTCAATACGCCCAACAAGCGAGCCATCTATCTCCATGACACCCCAAGTAAAAGCTTGTTTAACGATGACTTCCGCGCCTATAGCTCTGGTTGTATTCGTGTTGAGCATGCCGAGGAACTCGCGGAGTTGTTATTTGCGACTAAGGTAAAGAAAGTGCCGAATCAGGATGATGAACTTGCGCCCAATACTAAGGTTCGTCTCAAGAAGCGAATTCCAGTGCATATCATTTATCAAACCGTGTTGTTTGAAGAAGGAGGCATACAATACCGCGGTGATATCTACCAATATGATAAAGAGGGCGGTTGATTGAAATATGGTCAAGAAAGGTGATCTTGACTGAAAAATGACAACCAAGCTTCTATTGATAAAATTATAATGAGTATCAATAACTAACCGTGCAAAGGTTACAAATACTAACGTTTTGCACGGTTTTTGTACGTTGACGCAGCAAATTCCATTATGTATCGTGCATTTTTCGTTCGATCTAATTGGTTTTTTTGCTGTATGTCTCAAAGTTTATTTTCACGCCGTCAGTTTCTGACTTACGCTGGTGGTACCGCTGTTGTCGCCTCAATTACTCCTTCTATCGCTTTTGCTTCATACCCTGATCAACCAAGAACGATTAGCATGAACAATCTTCACACTGGTGAACGATTAGAGACCTGTTATTTCGATGGCACTAACTATGTTGGTGATGAGATGGCACGCCTCAGCAAACTATGTCGCGATTTCCGCCGTAATGAAATTCACCCAATGGATAAGAACCTGTTTGATCAGATCACTCAGATTCAAAATGTACTGGGTATTCAAAAAGAAGTTCAAATCATCTCTGGCTACCGCTCTCCAGCAACCAACGAAGCGTTGCGCTCTAAGTCGAGTGGTGTCGCTAAAAAGAGCTATCACATGCTTGGTAAAGCGATCGATTTTCGTATCGATGGTGTTGATTTAAAGGAACTGAGAGACGTAGCTAAAAGTCTGCAAGCAGGTGGTGTTGGTTATTACGCTCGTAGTAACTTCATCCACATTGATACTGGTCCAGTTCGCAGCTGGTAGAGCTAAGCTGAGTTATTGAGTGATACGGTAGGCACTTGTCAAAGTAGACATCCAATGTCATAGTTTGCCCAAATTTCAGTTTGTTCTAATAATTCGGTTTATTGCTGCTCAGTTTGTTGCTGTTTAGTTTGTTATTGTTGGGTTTGTTGCCAATAACATAGCGATATTCGAGTTGTTCACCAGATTCGCTCTTTAAGGTTTGTATATGTCTCTTAAGTATCAAGTTGTCCCTGTTACCTCTTTTTCTCAGAACTGCTCGATTGTGTGGTGTGATGAAACCATGGAAGGCATCGTTGTCGATCCGGGCGGTGATGTTCAACAACTCGCGGCTATCATTGAAGAACTCGGTGTTAAGGTTGTGAACTTGGTACTGACGCACGGTCACTTAGATCATGTTGGCGGTACGGTACCACTTGCTGAGATCTTGAAGGTTGAAATTGTGGGCCCGCATAAGGCAGACAACTTCTGGCTACAAGGTCTAGAGAATCAAAGTCAGATGTTTGGTTTCCCACTGTGTAAAGCTTTTGAACCAAACACTTGGTTAGAAGAGGGCGACAAAGTCACTTTTGGTAATCAAGTGATTGATGTGATTCACACGCCGGGCCACACGCCAGGTCACGTTGTATTGTTCAGTGAGCAAGCTCGTTTAGCGTTTGTGGGTGATGTGTTGTTTAACGGCGCAATTGGCCGTACTGACTTCCCACAAGGTGACTTCAATACGCTTATCGCTTCAATCAAGACTAAGCTTTGGCCACTAGGCAGTGACGTAACATTCGTTCCGGGCCATGGTCCTGAATCGACATTCGGTCGCGAGCGTGCATCAAACCCGTTCGTCGCAGATGAAATGCCTCTGTACTAATTAAATCTTTGATTTTCCAACCGATTATTTGTGTCGATTGATTGAAAATGAAGCTTAGCTTTTGTCCTGAAAGCTAAGCTTTTTTATTGTGTGTGAACTTACTGGTAAACCTTAATCAGAAATACGTTCAGCGGCAGCCAAGTAGCGTCGAGCCAGCCCCACAAACTCTTCTCCACTCATATTCAAATCATGGGTTGATATGAAAATGTCATAACCGTGGAAGCCCCTTTGATATTTCATTCTGTTGGCAAGCATCGCCTGCAATCCAGAATAGTTTTTAATCACCGCGTTTGGACTGTTTGTCTCATTCGGTGAATCAAGGTTGTCCTGTGATTGGTTATCGTTGAAATTTACGTTGTCGGTATTCTGCGACTCTTTGTATTGGCTTAGTTCGACACAGCCACTTTCAGTACAACGCGCATGGTAATGCGATGAGTCGAGAACCATATCCTCAAAGTTGGACTCTTTGCCTGCTTGTTTGGCTCCTAAGTACAAAAGTGCTCGTTGGCTGAGCAATAATTCACAAGTTATTTTAGGGCAAATCGAATCGAGGTAGGGCGAGTAATCTTTTACTTTAATTCCGACCCAGGGCAGAGGTTGATGCCAACCATCTTGTTCATAAGTGCAAAGACCAATTTTTTGGATGTTACTCCATTTTAAAACCCAACCCCCTTTGTAAAAGTGCTGCTGAAAATGAGTCGGGGTAAGTGTGAACATCACTCGGCTGCGCAGCATCAAATAGTAGCCAGTTCCCAGAAGCGCAATACTGCAAAAAGCACCCACGATCAGTAACTTTGGATTGTCACTGTAGAGCGAAACGATCAAGCAAATGAAGCCTAAAATAATGGCGAGGATACGGTACGAGCGAGTGAATGAAGGCAAAGAGAAATTACTAAGGTGACGAGTGTCCATAGGTAACACCAAGTTTTCATATTTTTGTCTGGATGGATAACCAGTGTATATGACCCTGAATTGATAAGTCGATGTTTAAATAATAGACGCTAGTAGACAATATCGGTATTTTTCGTCGACTTTCGACGCTTCACTCTACAAATAGCTCCTGTTTTTTGGTATAAATCGCGCTTCAAATTTTCACCACTGCGAAAAGAGCAGTGAACTGGAGAAATATTCAATGAGACTTGCTCATAAGCGTAAGGTGCAGGCTAAACTGCAGAAACGCACTAAAGCGGCTGTAGTTAAAGCAGTGGCAACGCCGAAAAAAGCGAAGCCTGTCGCAGAGAAAGTTGTAGCAGAAAAAACTGTAGCAGCAAAACCAGCGGTAGAGAAAGCAGTAGCAGCAACTAAAGAAGTTGCAGTAGCACTGACTCCTAAGCAACAACAAGTTCTAGACATCGTTGTTAGCAATGCTGAAGGCATTAACCCTAAAGGTATCGGCCTAGAAGCTGGTCAAGAAGACGCGAAAGCAGCTTCATGGGCAACAGGCGCATTGAAAAAACTTCTTGAAGAAAACCTAGTAGCGAAAGAGCAGCTAGCAGGTAACAAGGTTATCTACAAAGCTATCTAATCCTGTGGGATTACATTCGCTTCGTTAAGTTTTTAAGCCTCGATTTTCGAGGCTTTTTTGTATCTGGCACATTATGCCAAGTCCGAGCCCAAATCCAAGCCTAAACCTAGGCTCTATAATCTCAATTCCAATTCGATATACGGCTTAACTGATTAGTGTTGTCTCGTGTCAGAGCTTCGAATCAGCAAGCACTAAATTAGGGCGTTAGCTAGGTAGATCAAGAGAGCAAAGCCTTGATTTTTTCCCCTAAAATACAGCAATGAATAGAGCTTCATCACGAAATGGCAATCAATTGTTAAGAGTATTTAATTATTAATACTTAGGTATTTATCAATACGCATTGCCTTGGTGAATATCCAAACTCCTTTGAAATCGACACTATTCAATCATCTCCTACGTAGTTCTACTTAATCCTTTGGTCTAATACGTAACTTTGTTAACGCCATGCGTGCGTGCTCTCCCTGATATCTTGTTGCCTCATCACGGTGCACTCTTATGTTGAATCATAAAAAATGCTCATAGAAAGAGTGTTAACCCAACAAAGGACGTGAACATGAGTCTCATTTCTAACTCCCTCACACGAGTTTTTAAAAACGTTGCAGTAACTGCTGCGGCTTGTTTAGCTTTGGTCGCTACTGGTGCTACAGCCGCTGATAAGGTTTACCGTTTAAAACTTGCGGAAACTTGGGGACCAAACTTCCCAGTTTTCGGTGATGCAACCAAAAACATGGCGGCGATGGCTGAGAAGATGTCGAATGGTCGACTGCAAATCAGAATCGATTCAGCAAACAAACACAAAGCACCTCTTGGCGTTTTTGACATGGTTAAGTCTGGTCAATACGACATGGGTCACTCAGGCTCTTACTACTGGAAAGGTAAAGTTCCAAACACTCTTTACTTCACTTCTATGCCTTTCGGTATGACGCCAGCAGAACAATACGCGTGGTTCTATCACGGTGGTGGTATGGAGTTAATGGAGCAGGTTTACTCTCCACATAACTTGATGTCTTTCCCTGGTGGTAACACGGATATCCAGATGGGGGGGTGGTTTCAAAAAGAGATCAACAGCGTTGAAGATCTACAAGGTCTGAAAATGCGAATCCCGGGCTTTGCAGGCGAGATTCTTGCTGAGCTAGGTGCTAAACCGACGAACATTGCCCCAGGTGAACTTTACACGTCTCTAGAGCGTCGCACGATTGATGCACTAGAGTGGGTAGGTCCATCGCTGGATTTACGAATGGGCTTCCACAAAATCGCGCCTTACTACTACACAGGTTGGCACGAGCCGGGTTCAGAGCTTCAATTCCTAGTGAACAAGCGTACATGGAACAAGCTGCCTGAAGACCTACAAGAAATCTTACGTGTTGCAATGCGTACTGCGGCTTACGACATGTACACACAAGCAACGCACGAAAGTGGTAAGAACTGGGTTTCAATGAAGACAGAATACCCAGATGTACAAGTGAAAGATTTCCCACCAGAGGTTATGTCTGCTCTGAAAGAAGCGAACGATCGCCTACTGGCTGCACATGCTGAGAAAGATGAGCTAGCAAAAGAGATTCAAGCTTCACAAGCAAGCTACCTAGAGCAAGTACGTTCATGGACGGATATTTCACATAGAGCTTATCTAAATAGCCAAGCGAAATAATCGACAGTTGTTGAACTGAATCTAAATGAACCCGAAGCTTTTCTTATTGAGTATTTAAGAGTGAATAAGCCGAGGGTTCATTTAAAACATAATAACTAAGCAGGATAAATCCTGTATTACGCTCAAGAACCTTTTCTACGTCCTACAGCTCGTTACCTCAGCTGCGCGATGTCTTTTCAAATTCCATGGAGTCGGGAATGCGAAGTCTAATTTATATTGAACGCCTGTTTAATCGTATCGGTGACGCACTGGGATGGCTTTCCAGTATGTTGTTTATTTTACTTATCGCCAACGTCGTGTATGACGTTGTCATGAGATATGCCTTCAACGATGTCTCTATCGCCTTCCAAGAGATGGAGTGGCACCTCTTCTCAGCCGTTTTCCTATTAGGTGTTCCTTATGCCATCAAGGCTGGTGGTCATGTGCGAGTGGATGTGTTCTACGAGCAACTGAGCTTTAAAGCACAAGCGATTATTGACCTGCTTGGCACGCTTATCTTTCTACTTCCGTTTTGCCTGCTGGTGGCTTGGTTTGGTATCGATGTTGCCAAAGAGAGTTATGAACTGGGTGAAACCTCAGGCGATCCCGGTGGCCTGCCGTATCGCTGGATCATCAAAGCTATGATCCCGCTGTCATTCTTTTTGATGGCACTCAGTGGCGTAGGTTTGATCCTGCATTCACTGAATAAGATTTTTAATCCGCATCTTATCCATGCAAACAATATTCATACAAAAAACAAGTAGAGGCTGAACATGATTGGAATAGTAATGTTTTTCGTAGCCTTGTTTGCGCTTTTACTTGGCTTCCCAGTGGCGTTTACCTTTGGTGGTATCGCGTTAATCTTTGGTGTTTGGGCTGAGGGCATTGAAATGTTTGCCTTCATGCCATATCGAATTCAATCCATTATGGAAAACACGGTTCTGATGGCCGTTCCATTGTTTGTTTTTATGGGGCTCGTTCTACAAAAGACCAAGCTTGCTGAGCAGTTGCTTGAGTCTATGGGGCGACTGTTTGGCGGCGTTCGTGGTGGTATCGCGATTTCAACCGTATTAGTAGGTTCACTACTTGCGGCTTCTACTGGCGTGGTTGGTGCTTCTGTTGTTGCTATGGGACTTATCTCCCTACCTGTAATGCTCAAGTACAATTACGACAAAGGCTTAGCCTGCGGCACTATTTGTGCGTCTGGTACGCTAGGGCAGATCATTCCACCCTCCATCGTATTGATTCTATTGGGTGATGTTCTAGGTGTTCCTGTAGGCGACTTGTTCCAAGCGGCGATTTGGCCAGGCGTGATGCTGGTCGGCGCGTACATCGTTTATATCTTGATATACGCAAAGCTACACCCTGAAGCGGCTCAACCTATTGAACGTGATGACTCCATCAGCCGTAAGCAGGAAGTGTTTAATGCACTGAAAGCGATTCTTCCGCCTCTAGCGTTAATCATTGTTGTACTGGGCTCTATCTTCGCAGGTGTTGCTACGCCAACAGAGTCAGCCGCATTAGGTGGCGCGGGTGCGATGATACTTGCACTGCTTTACGGTCAATTTAGTTGGTCGATGGTGTACGAGGCGTCGAAAGAGACGGTGAAAGTAACGGCGATGGTATTTGCTATCTTGTTGGGTGCAACGGCATTCTCAATGGCGTTTACCTACACTGGTGGCGACTATCTGGTTGAAGAGTGGATGCTACAACTGCCAGGTGAAAAATGGGGCTTCCTGATCATTACCATGCTGGTGATTCTGATTCTGGGTTTCTTCATCGACTTCGTAGAGATCTGTTTCATCATCGTGCCGATCATTGCGCCAGTTGCTGAACTGATGGGCATCAACATGACATGGTTCGCTATCCTTATTGCGATGAACCTACAAACTTCCTTCTTAACGCCGCCATTTGGTTTTAGTTTGTTCTATTTAAAAGGCGTAGCACCTAAAGGCGTGACGACTAAGGACATCTACCGAGGTGTGATGCCGTTCATTCTGATTCAAATCCTCGTACTTGGATCACTTCTCGCTTTCCCATCTTTCTATGGAATGTGAGTGAAGCCAAGAATGTGAATGATATGTTTCAACGGCTATCTATAAATTGCTAAAGTAAAACGGCTTATTGATGTTCAGTAAGCCGTTTTTTGTGAGGGAAAGGAATGCCTCTAAAAGCCAAGCTGATTTTGCTGACGTTGCTCCCGTTGCTGCTGGTAACGGCGAGTATTAGTTGGATCTCGCTGCACCAGACTAAGACGTTAGGCGCTAAAGAAGTCGAGATCTTTAGAGACAGCCTAATCAAGTCGCGTGAAAACGCCCTCAAAGACACGGTTGATCTCGCGTTCGACGCCATAGAACACGTCTATAACGATCCAAATATCCAAGAAGCCCAAGCCAAAAAAAAAGTTCGAACCATATTGTCTAAACTTAGATATGGCTCTGATGGGTACTTCTTCACATACGATCGCCACGGGACCAACTTGGTTCATCCAATTCAGCCAGAATTGATAGGCCAAAACCTACTCCAACTGCAAGATGAAGATGGCGATTTTCTGATAGAGGCTCTGTTAAGAGAAGCGCAAACCGGAGGCGGGTTTCACCAGTATTTGTGGCAAAAGCCTTCGACGGGTGAGGTGGTGTCTAAGCTGAGCTACGCCGCTTGGTTAGAGCGTTGGGACTGGATGATTGGCACCGGCTTGTATATTGAAGACGTACACCAAGAAGTGGCTTCGATGCAGGCTGCGATTAACAACAATATTGAAACCACGTTCTTTTCGATTGTGGTGATTCTGAGTGTGACGGTTGCGGTCATTATCGTGCTGACCTTGGCCATTAACATGCATGAACATCGGATTGCGGATAACAACCTAAAGGAACTGGCGCACAAGACGGTGATGTTCCAAGAAGACGAGAAGAAGCATTTAGCGCGTGAGCTACATGATGGTATTAACCAATTATTAGTGTCGAGTCGTTGCCACTTAGAACTGCTCGGTAATAAGCTACAAAATGAAGACCTCAAAGCACATTTGAATAAGTCGCAGCATTCACTGATGCGAGCAATCGAAGAAGTGAGGCACATCTCGCATCAACTTCGTCCAAGTTCGTTGGATGATATTGGTTTAGAGGCGGCATTGTCTTCATTGTTGTTAGATTTTCAGGCGCACTCGGGCATAGAAGTCGAGACCATGTTTGCTACTCAACCTGGTAAGTTAAAATCAGAGGCGGCGACGACCCTATATCGAGTCGTGCAAGAGTCGCTGAATAATATAGAAAAACATGCACAAGCGACCAAAGTAACGGTTATCGCTCAGCAAATTGGTAATGTGTTGCAACTACTGATTCAAGATAACGGTGTCGGTTTCAACACCTATAAAGCGATGGAAAAACGAGGGATCGGGCTGCGTAACATGAGAGAGCGAGTGGAGTTCATCGGTGGTGACTTTGAATTGATGAGTGAGATTGGCCTCGGAACGGAAATTACAGTGTTACTGACACTAGAGGGATTAATGAATGAGTGAAGTTATTCGAGTTGTGATTGCTGATGATCACCAAGTGGTACTGGATGGCTTTATGGCGAGATTGGAACTCGAGCCAGATATTAGCGTGATAGGTACGGCCAGCAATGGACTAGAAGCGGTAGAGGTCGTTAAGTCTCTGCGCCCTGATGTGGTGTTGATGGATATCAGCATGCCTATCATGAATGGCATTGATGCCACCCATCTGATTAAAGAAGAAGACCCAGAAGCCAAGGTCCTGATGCTGACCATGCATAACAACCGTGAATACATCATGAAGGTGATGCAGTCGGGGGCTGTCGGCTACATGTTGAAAGAGATTTCGGCTGAAAAAATGGTGCAGGCAATCAAAACGGTCAATCAAGGCTCGACCTATTTCTGTGAAAAAGTCACGCAGAATTTGTTTACTCAGCCGATTACTCCGACGCCATCGGTCAAGAATCCATTGAGTAGACGTGAAGAGGCTGTGCTGAAATTAGTCGCAAAAGGGGAGAGCAGTAAAGAGGTCGCGAAGGCGCTGAATATCAGCTATCGAACGGTAGAAACCCATAGGCAAAATATTAAGCATAAGCTCGATATTCACTCTACAGCAGAGCTTGCCAAGTACGCTGTCAATTGTGGGCTTGTGGACTGATCTTACGCTAAATAACGTTAAATGTGTAATTTACGCCTCCTTTATGGAGGTTTTTTTAGTATTTTTGCGACAGGTTGATATTCTTCTTTTCGAAATTTAAGCGCCGAATGCAATGTTGCAAACTGTGCGCTGCAAATTAGAGAGGAAGCATGGAGCCTGTAAAAGATAGGTATAGTATTGAAAATACCGATTATACAGTAGGACAAGATAACGTTCAGAAATGGGGTTTTGATGTTCATAACCCAGTATTTGGAATCAGTGCAGGGGCGATCATTATCTTCCTGTTGGCACTTCTAGTCGCAGACCCTGAAACCGCAAAAGTGGCGCTTGATGGAATCAAATGGAAAGTCATTGGTAACTTCGATGGTTTCTTCATGTGGGCAGCAAACATCTTCGTAATTTTCTGTTTTGCCCTCATTGTCTCCCCGTATGGCAAGATACGTATTGGTGGCAATGATGCCAAAGCAGAGCACTCAAACCTATCTTGGATGTCGATGTTATTCGCCGCAGGAATGGGTATTGGCTTAATGTTCTGGGGGGTTGCTGAGCCAGTAGCTTATTTCACTGGCTGGTATGAAACACCACTAGGTGTTGAAGCTTACTCTCCTGAAGCGGCGAAGTTGGCTCTTGGTGCAACCATCTACAACTGGGGTCTGCACGGTTGGGCGATTTACGCGGTTGTTGCTCTAGCGCTTGCCTTCTTCACCTTCAATAAAGGTTTACCTCTATCAATCCGCTCTATTTTCTACCCTATCTTGGGTGATAGAACTTGGGGTTGGTTTGGTCATATTGTTGATATCGTCGCTGTGCTTGCAACGCTATTTGGCCTTGCAACTTCATTGGGCTTAGGTGCTCAACAAGCGACCAGTGGTATTAACCATGTATTTGGTACCGATGGCGGTATTGGCATGCAGCTGATTGTTATCGCAGTGGTTACTTTCTTAGCGACAATGTCCGTGGTTCGTGGCATCAACGGTGGTGTAAAGCTTCTGAGTAATGTGAACATGCTGGTTGCTTTGGGCTTACTTATCTTCGTTACCATCGCTGGTGGCATGGCGGGTATTAAAGCAATCCCAACCGCGCTAATGGGCTACATTGAAAACTTCATTCCCTTAAGCAATCCTCACGGTCGTGATGACGAAACGTGGATGCAAGGTTGGACGGTATTCTACTGGGCGTGGTGGATGTCTTGGTCACCATTCGTAGGCATGTTCATCGCTCGTATCTCTAAAGGTCGAACGATTCGTGAATTCATCGTTGCTGTATTGTTCATCCCAACGACAGTAATCATCATCTGGATGGCTATTTTCGGTGGCATCGCGATTGATCAAGTGGCGAACAAGGTGGGCGAGATTGGTGTGAATGGTCTGCAAGATATTACACTTTCTCTTTTCCATACTTACGATGCTCTGCCAATGAGCTCTGTGCTTTCAGTGGTATCGATTGGTTTGATTATGGTGTTCTTTATCACCTCTTCTGATTCAGGCTCATTGGTTATCGATAGCATTACCTCTGGCGGTAAAGTGGATGCACCGGTTCCACAACGTGTATTTTGGGCGTTGATGGGCGGCGCGATTGCAGCGGTTCTACTATGGGTTGGTGGTACGGAATCTATTCAAGCACTGCAAGCTGGAACGGTATCGATGGCGCTACCATTTGCCTTCATATTATTGCTTATGTGCCTAAGCTTATTGCTAGGTTTACGAACTGAAAATCAATTGGTTAAGCACCAAAATGCTTTGAGTTAAAAGTGTTTTTGATAAAAAGGTCGATAGGGTCGACCTTTTTTTCGTCATAAACTTGAGTAATTACGTGAATATTGTTTGAAATTCCATCGAACCGATTCTAGTTTACTGAAAACAACAAGTTAACCTGCTAAACTTCAGACATCCAAGTATTTGAATTATTGTGACAACAGCTTGTACTACTTGGATCGTAGGTTCGAGTTTGTAATTAAGTCGCAGGTAAGTAAGGAATACGAGGTCAATAGACCCTAATAGAATTCCGTAGAGAGGGATGATGACTAAAGGTATAGATAAATACAGTATCGACAGTACGGATTACACTGTCGGTCAAGATAACGTCCAAAAATGGGGTTTTGATGTTCATAACCCAGTATTTGGTATTAGTGCGGGACTTATCGCTTTGTTCCTGATCGGTGTTCTTATTACAGATACCGCTTCAGCAAAGGCTGCGCTAGATGGCGTTAAAGGCCAGATTATCAATTCGTTTGATTGGCTTTTCATCTGGTCGGGTAATATTTTCGTAATTTTCTGCTTAGGTTTGATTGTTTCTCCGTACGGCAAAATCCGCCTTGGTGGTGTTGATGCGACGGCAGATTACTCATTCTTCTCTTGGCTATCGATGCTGTTTGCTGCAGGTATGGGTATCGGCTTGATGTTCTGGAGTGTGGCAGAGCCAGCGGCTTACTTCACGGGTTGGTTTGAAACTCCGTTAGGTGTTGAACCAAACACACCAGAAGCTGCAAAACTGGCATTGGGCGCAACCATGTATCACTGGGGTCTACACCCTTGGGCGATTTATGGCGTAGTAGCACTGTCACTTGCGTTTTTCTCTTACAACAAGGGATTGCCTCTTTCTATCCGTTCTATCTTTTACCCAATTTTAGGTGATAGAGCTTGGGGCTGGGCAGGTCACATTGTTGATATTCTTGCTGTACTTGCAACGCTATTTGGTCTGGCGACATCGTTAGGTCTTGGTGCACAACAAGCGGCAAGTGGTATTCAGCATGTATTCGGCATTGAAGCGGGCTTAGGTCTGCAAGTTATTGTGATTACAGCGGTGACTTTATTGGCGGTAGTATCAGTACTTCGTGGTATTGATGGTGGCGTTAAAGTTATCAGTAACATCAACATGTTGGTGGCTTTCCTACTGCTTATCTTAGTGGCTCTAATCGGCTACGCGGTGACTTTAGGTTCTATCCCAACGACATTGATGGCATACATTGAAAACATCATTCCGTTGAGTAACCCTCACGGTCGTGAAGATGAAACGTGGATGCACGGTTGGACTGTATTCTACTGGGCTTGGTGGATCTCATGGTCTCCATTCGTAGGTATGTTTATCGCACGTGTTTCTAAAGGTCGTACCGTTCGTGAGTTCATCACAGCAGTACTGATTGTACCGACTACAGTGACTATCATTTGGATGTCAGTATTCGGTGGCATGGCGATTGACCAAATCGTGAATAACGTTGGTATTCTTGGTCAAGACGGCCTAACAGATGTATCACTAGCAATGTTCCAAATGTTTGATGCACTGCCGTTCGGGACTCTGCTTTCAATCATTGCGGTTGTATTGGTTCTAGTATTCTTCATTACATCGTCTGACTCAGGCTCTCTAGTAATCGACAGCATCACCGCGGGTGGTAAAGTTGATACGCCTGTGCCTCAACGTGTGTTCTGGGCGTTCCTTGAAGGTGCGATTGCTGTGGCTCTATTGTGGGTTGGTGGTACTGAAGCAGTACAAGCTCTACAAGCGGGTGCAATCTCGACGGCATTACCATTTACCATCATTCTATTACTGATGTGTGTGAGCTTGCTAATGGGTATGCGTACAGAAAAACGCTAGGCTTTTTAAGCTGAAATCTACTGCAATTTATACGCAGTAGAACGGTAAACAATATGAAGGCAGAAGAGGAAACTCTTCTGCCTTTTTTGTTTCTTCTTTACCGTGTTTTCTTGTCTCTTTTTAACATGTGAAGTGCGATAAAAATACTAATAACCGTAGAGATAATGCCGCCTTAAATTTGGCGACAAGCCAAGGAATTGACATTAGGTAAGCTTATGGTTTGCTTAAAATTATATTCCGATATTAAATTATAAAATTGCTCGAATTTAATACTGATATTGGGTAGTATGCGCGGGATTTCCCACCACTCGTGAAACTTTGACATGAAACTAACACTAAAGCAGAAGTTGATAGGTGCTAGCCTATCTGCTGTTGTCGTTATGGCTACAGCGTTGACTTGGTTATCAGCAAACCAATTATTTGAACAGACTCGTAATGGCGTATACCTACGAGCTGAAAGCGTATCTGAAGCAGCATCTGAAGGTATTAAAAACTGGATTGATATCCGTACTGATATCGCATCAGCATTTAATGACTTTTCACGAGAGGATGATGTTGTTCCTTTCCTTAGACAAGCTCGTGTAGCGGGTGGCTTTGACGATATCTTTTTAGGTACTCCAGAAGGTGGAATGTACCGTTCACATCCTGAACGTAATCGTGCAGATTACGATCCTCGTCAACGTCCTTGGTACCAAGAAGCAAACGCTGCAGGTAAGCAAATCATTACTACGGCTTACCAAGATGCAATCACCAAAGCACTTCTAGTAACGATCGCAGAACCTGTTCGCCACAACGGCCAACTTGTTGGTGTTGTTGGTGCAGACGTACTGATCGACCAGTTGGTTAACGATGTAATCAGCCTTGATGTTGGTGACAACGCTTACGCAATGCTAATTGATGCCTCTGACGGCACATTCCTAGCACACCCAGATTCAGCACTAAGCTTGAAGCCGGTAAGCCAACTTTCAAACGATATCTCTATGCCTATCATCGAAAACGCAGTGCGTACGGGTAGCATCGAGATCATCAAAGAGCGCGGCGCAGACAAGCTGCTTTACTTCACGAAGGTGCCTAACACTAACTGGATCTTCGCGGTTCAGATGGACAAAGCAACAGAAGAAGCGAACCACTCAACGCTACTTACTCAGCTGATCATCACTGCTGTCATTATTACGCTCATCGTAATCGTACTTGTGTCTTGGTTAGTAAGCTTCCTATTCCGCGACCTAAACCGCGTTTCAGCAGCACTTGAAGAAATTGCTTCAGGTGAGGGCGATCTTACTCAACGCCTTGAGCCTAAGAGCGACGACGAAATTGGTCAGCTTGCAGCAAACTTCAACCGTTTTGTGGGCAACATGCACACCATGGTGATCAAGCTAAGCGAAGTATCTGCTGCGCTGGGCAACCAAGCGCGTCAAACGGCTTCTCAAGCTGAAGAACGTAGTGCTCGTATCCAAATGCAACAAGACGAGATCAACATGGTAGCAACAGCCGTTAACGAAATGGCTGCAGCAACACAAGAGATCGCAGGTAACGCAGACCATACTGCACAGAACTCATCTGAAGCGGTTGGCGCGTGTGAGCACGGTACTGGTCAAGTGACACAGACTCAAAGCTCTATCCAAAATCTTGCTCAAGAAGTTCAAATCGCAACTAACGTGATCCTAGAACTTGAAGAGCACGGTAATAGCATCAACGCTATCTTGTCTAACATTCAAGGTATTGCAGAACAAACGAACCTACTTGCACTTAACGCCGCTATTGAAGCAGCACGTGCGGGTGAACAAGGTCGTGGTTTCGCGGTTGTAGCTGATGAAGTTCGAGTTCTGAGCCAACGTACACACGGTTCAACGCAAGAGATTCAGCAAACTATTGAGTTGCTACAAGGTACAACAGGCAAAGCGGTTAGCATCATGAACGATAGCCGTAGTCTTGCTGAAACCAGTGTTGATGACGCGAACTCAGCGGCTGCAAGCCTAACGCAAATCCATGCTGCTGTTGAACGCATCAGCGACATGGCAACACAGATTGCTTCTGCTGCAGAAGAGCAAGCGTCAGTAACGTCTGAGATTACTCGTAACACTGAAGGAATCCGTGACGTATCTAACGAGCTAGCAGACGAAGCGCACCAAGCTGCAGAACAAGCAGCTCAGCTGTCTGAACTGTCTCACGAGCTAGAAAGCGAAATCAGCCGCTTCAAGCTGTAAGCGCTAATAGGTAATTTGAAAGCCGAATGTGATTATCACATTCGGCTTTTTTGTGCGTGCTAGTTAGAGTTATGAACTCAAATTAGTTGTTCGGGTAACCTGGGAACTTAGCTTTAAGCGCAGCACGAGTAGGGAAGTATTTTTCCATAAACTTCACCATCGCAGGGTCGTTAGCTTGTCGTTTTTAAGCTGTTTGGGTACTGGCATCAAGGTCAGTACTTATTGTAAGTGACTGGCCAAGTTTGATTGGAGAAGGGTGTAGTTCAGGAGAATTAAAGACACAAAAAAGCCCGAGTATAAACTCGGGCTTTGAATGGTTTTCTTTATAACTTATGAGGAGCTAGATTGCCTGACGAAGTTGGAAATAACGTCCTGCTTCGTTTAACAGTTTCTCATGAGAGCCGTTTTCAACAATCTCGCCTTGTTCAATCAGAACGATAGAATCCATCGACTCTAGACCAATCAAACGGTGTGTAATGAAGATAACCGTCTTCCCTTCAAAGTGCTTCTCGAACAGTGTCATGATGCTGTGTTCTGTTTGCTTATCTAAGCCTTCTGTTGGCTCATCTAGAAGCAGGATAGGGGCATCATGAAGAATCGCACGTGCGATGCCAATACGGCGCTTCTCACCACCAGACAGTTGACGACCACCATCACCTAACCAGCTATCAAGTGCGTTATTCTCAAGCAGCTTTTCTAGACCAACGTCTTTTAGGATATTCGCTAAGTGATCATCGGTAGCTTCTGGTCTTGCAATCAACAAGTTGTCACGCAAAGTACCATTTAGAATGTCGACACGTTGGCTTACTACACTGATTGATTCACGAAGCTGAGATTCATTCCACTGCGTCAGTTCAATGCCCGCGATTGATATGTAGCCCTTTTTAGGATCCCAGTAGCGAGTCAGAAGTTGGATCAGAGTCGACTTACCAGAACCCGTTTGGCCCACAATCGCAACCTTGTGCGTGGCAGGAATCGTTAGGTCTACAGCGTTCAGAACACTGCGCTCAGAATCAGGGTAGTTGAACGTCACGTTTGAGAACGTAATATCAAGCGGCTTGTTGATGTCGAGTTTCTCTTCAGCAAACTGAACTTCAGGCTCTGACAGAATAACTTCATTCAAGCGACGAGCTGAAGACAGAGTTTGACCTAAATGCTGGAACGCGCCCGCAATAGGCATCAGCAGTTCAAAACTTGCCATAGTTGCGAATGCCATTAGCGCGATGAACGGATCTGGTGCATTGCCACCCACACCGTCAGCCGCAAGCCAAAGCATAAGAACAAGCGTCAGACCGTTGAACAGCATTAGCGCAGCTGAAGCCATACCGGTTAGGTTAGCATTCACAAACTGATTCGCCATCAGCTTTCGTTGCGTTTCTAGAATCGCATTACGGTAACGCTCTTCAGCACCGAACAGAGTCAGTTCGCTGTAGCCTTCAATCCAATCTAGCGTAGTCACACGAAGATCCGCTTTGTTCTGTGTCAGTTCACCACCGTTACGTTTACCCAATTTGTAGAACAAGATTGGCCAAACCAACAGCATGATCAGAAGGATAGAACCTAAGATTAAACCTAGTGAGCTATCGAACCACATTAAGAACAGAGTCAGGAAGAAGATTCCGAACACACCCACCGTCACAGGGCTTACTAAGCGCAGGTACACGTGGTCCATGGCGTCTACATCAGCAACCAAGCGGTTGAGTAGGTCTGCGTCACGAAGGTTTGAGATACGACCTGGGATCAGCGGAGCCAGCTTCTTGAAGAAGAAGATACGTAAATCAGTTAACAGTTTGAATGTTGCATTGTGGCTGACAACACGTTCACCCCAACGACCCGCAGTACGGCTCATTGCCAAACCACGTACACCACCGCCCGGTAGCATGTAGTTGAAGGTTTCACGCGCAATCGTAAGGCCTGCAACCGCAGAAGCTGAAATGAACCAGCCTGATAGCGTTAGCAAGCCGATAGAAGCCGACAGAGTTGCAAAAGCCAATAGCATGCCTAGCGATAGGCCAAACCAATGCTTTTTATAGAGTTTCAGGTAAGGCAGTAAATCACGCATCTAAATTACCCTTATTATCTTGTTGAGCTAAGTTCGCGTTCAGCATCTCTTCAAACAAACCACCCGCAGTTGAAAGCTGAGAGTAATGACCTTGTTCAACCAGACCACCATCGCGCATAACCAGAATATTATCGACTGATTTAAGAGGAGCGAGTTGGTGCGTCACAAGTAGGGCAGTACGGCTTTCAATATTGCTATTGATGCCTTTCATTACTAACTGTTCGCTACGAGTATCTAGGCTGGCTGTTGGTTCATCTAACAACCAGAACTGACCGTCTTGAATCATTGCGCGAGCCAGAGCCAAACGCTGAGATTGACCAACAGACAGGCCACCAGAGCGATCAGAAATCATATAATCCAAGCCGTGCTCGTTTACAAATTCGCTAGCAAATGATTGCTCAAGTGCATTCTCGACAATTTGGTCAGCGATATCGCGCTTACCTAGGGTGACGTTGTCACGAATGCTGCCGTGCAGTAGCAATGGGTTTTGACCAACCCAGCTAATGGTTTTACGCCAAGAGGCTAAGTCTAAGTCACGCAATTCAATATCATTGATTTTCAAGCTTCCTTCATAAGGCATGAAACCAAGGATGGCATTGATCAAACTTGTTTTACCCGCACCACTTGGGCCAACTAACGCAGTCGATTGGCGAGTGTTCAGTGCGAACGAGATAGGACCAACTAATTGAACACCTTCAGGGCTTAACACTTTTAGGTCGGTAGCTTCAATATTGATGCCTTGAGCTGAATCGAGTTGAGTGTTGCCTGATTTAACCTTAGTGATGTCGGTTTCTAGGAACTCGACAATACTTTCGGCTGCGCCAACCGCTTGTTGCTTCGCATGGTAGAAAGTACCTAAGTCACGTAGAGGTTGGTAAAACTCTGGCGCTAAGATAAGGATAAACAAACCAGCGAATAGCGTAATGCCTGCACCGTAGTGGCCGAAGTTCAGCTCACCAATGTAGGTGAAACCAAAGTAAACCGCGGTCATCGCGATAGAGATCGACGTGAAGAACTCAAGAACCGCAGAAGACAAGAAAGCGATTTTCAACACATCCATGGTACGCGTTCTGAACACTTCAGATGCACCTTTAAGTACCTCTGTTTCAGCGTTGGTGCGGTCAAATAGACGGATAGTCGTCATTGACTGCAAACGGTCGTAAAAGTGACCAGAAAGACGTTGCAGTGCTTTGAAGTTTTTACGGTTTGCATCGGCCGCTTTCATGCCCACAAGTGCCATGAACATCGGTACCAGTGGAGCAGTAATCAAGAAGATCAGTCCTGCTGCCCAGTTTACTGGGAACACCACAACTAAAATAATGAATGGAATCATTACCGATAAAGACATCTGAGGTAAGTAACGAGAGAAGAAGTCTTGCATGTCTTCTACTTGTTCTAGCAACAGCGTTGCCCACGTACCGGCAGGTTTACCTTTAATGTAAGCAGGGCCTAACTCACGCAACTTATCAAGGATGAGTTGCCTTATATAGACACGGATCTGTTCACCACAGCGATAACCTGCGATTTCACGTCCCCATGTACAGCCAGCACGGCCAACGACCGATAATGCCAAGCCTGCGAAATGACCAACCAGTTCAGATTTATCGACATTCTCGATGATCAGCTGGTGAAGAATAGAGGCGAGAAGAGCTGCTTGAGCAATTAAGAACACGCTTGAAAGTACGCCAAGGCTAATCGCAATCATAAGCCAGCGTTTCGCTAACTTACTCTGTTGCTTAAGCCACTTGTTCAAGCTGCGTTGTTTTTTCTTATCCATTATGAAGGCTTAATGATAATTATTATTTGTTGAGGGCGGCTAGTATACAAAAGAAAGCCCAGTGGATATACCACTGGGCTCTAGGGATTTACAACAAAATGTGATGACGCCCTGCATCTACTGAGGCGAGAGCACCGATAATCAAATCTGCAATCTCAGATTTACTTATCGTTAAGGCCATCTAGGAAGCGTTCAGCATCCAGTGCAGCCATACAACCTGTACCAGCAGAAGTGATTGCTTGGCGGTAGTTGTGGTCCATTACATCACCAGCAGCGAACACGCCTGGGATGCTGGTTTGCGTTGCGTTACCTTCAAGACCAGACTGAACAATGATGTAGTCATCTTTCATGTCGACTTGGCCTTTGAAGATTTCAGTGTTTGGTTGGTGACCGATAGCAATGAATGCGCCCATTACTTCGATGTCTTCTGTCTTATCAGACTGAGTATCTTTAATACGAACGCCCGTTACACCCATGTCGTCGCCTAGAACTTCGTCTAGCGTGCGATCAGTGTGAAGAACAATGTTGCCGTTCTCTACTTTGTCCATTAAACGCTTCACTAGGATCTTTTCAGCGCGGAACGTGTCACGGCGGTGAACTAGGTGAACTTCAGACGCGATGTTAGATAGGTAAAGTGCTTCTTCAACAGCCGTGTTACCACCACCGACAACCGCTACTTTCTGGTTGCGGTAGAAGAAACCGTCACACGTTGCACAAGCAGAAACGCCGCGGCCTTTGAATGCTTCTTCAGAATCTAAACCTAAGTACTTAGCTGATGCGCCCGTTGAGATGATCAACGCATCACACGTGTACTCGCCTGAATCGCCTTTAAGACGGAAAGGGCGGTTTGAAAGGTCTACTTCGTTAATGTGGTCGAACAGGATCTCTGTTTCAAAGCGCTCTGCGTGCTCTTTCATGCGATCCATTAGAGCTGGGCCCGTTAAACCTTCAGGATCACCCGGCCAGTTTTCCACTTCTGTCGTGGTTGTAAGCTGACCACCTTGCTGCATACCGGTAACAAGTACTGGGTTTAGGTTTGCACGAGCAGCGTAAACTGCAGCTGTATAGCCAGCAGGGCCAGAACCAAGAATCAATAAATTACAGTGCTTTACGTCGCTCATGAGGACTCCGAAATTGAATTTGTTTTAATTTATAATCGCTTAGGATTGTATGGAAAATATGGAGGCAATAAAAGGTTAAACAAGGGCAGAAGTGTAATTAATCGTTATACGTTAGAACTTAATGGAGACAAACGTTTTCGTGGCTGGAAGAACAGTGGAAGCACGTAGAGGCTTTGGGGTTTTGGACTAGGAGTATTGAAAGCCATTGTATCGATTGTATAAGCGCGGTCAAATAACCACGTATTGAAATGAGGCGCAGAACAGTTCTAGCTTAGAGTGGGGGCAGAACTGTACTAACTGAAATAACTAGTTAGAAGATGGGAAATAAATTTGGGCTTAAAAATCTAACCCAGATTAAATCTGACAGGCACCGAGTCAAAAATGGGTAACTGTCAGATCAGATCTGAATTAGTACACTTTAAATGCTCTCAGCAAATTCAGGTTGCTTCGTCTGAGTTAAATCGGTGGTAGCACCAAGCTCGATTGCTTCTTTCAACTGAGCTTGTTTTCGCATTGCTTTAGTTTCATTGAAGTCTTGTGCTGCAGCAGTTTCGATGAACTCAGCATCATCAATATCGAAGTTTTTAACAGCCTTCTTGATGTCAGATAGCTCCACTTGGAAAAACTCTTTACGTCTATTCACCATGTTCAAACGGTCATTATCGAATACGCGATGTAGCTCTTTCTCAAGAGAAGGTGCGTCAGTGGTGTGAATCATGGCGTGAACATCAAAACTGAATGGTACTGAAGCGTCACCCAACTCCTTGACCCGATCCATTGGTTCGAGTCGGCGGGTCATACCAATCTTATAAACGTTTTCTCCAAACGAGCCAATATTACTAATAACATAAACGTGACCTTGCTTGGTTTGCTCCGCCATACTCTGTGCACGTTGATGCTTTTGCTCTGCGGCTTCAAGGTCAGACTGTAGTCGTGCGATCTGTTCTTCCAGCTTACTACGGGCTTCGTCATTCGCTGACTCAAGCTGTTTTCTAGCAGTCACAAGGGCTTTAGAAAAGCGTGCTTCTTCTTTGATGGCTTCTTGTTCCGCTTTCTTGATCTCAGCTTCGATCTTCGCTTCTTCACGCATTTGAGCCTTAATTTCAGCCTGTTCTTCTTTCTCTGTTTGTTTCTTCTCTTTGTGCTCGTGAGTCAGGCGAAGTTCCTCGATTTTCAATTGCAAATACTTATTTGAAATGACAATCGTGTTGGACTCATTCAGCTTATTAATTGCTTCAAAGGCTTTATTAATTCGCGCTTCCATCTTGACGACATTTTTCCATGTACAGTTGGCGATGGCTGCTTCACATTCGTTGTTGAATGCGCGAGCTGTGAGCCTGATGCCTCGGTCAGTCATTTTCTTACCTTCGACTTTTGAGTTCCCTACCGTCCATTCAGTGGTGCAGTATATCGCTCCAGAAGTGTCCTTCAGGCGAAGAAGATTTTTTTGACGCTCTTTGCATTCGCGGATTTTCTCTTTAAATTGCTCCGCAGTGTCAAAGTCAAAGTGTGGTTCGTAGAAGCCTAGCTCTAGCAACTCAACGTCATCGTCATAAATGCCTATTTTATGGATGAGTGAGTCATATATGCCTTTCTTTTCCTTGTAACTCGACTTGAGTTGCTCAATATCATTCGTGACCTCAAGAAAAACGGCATTGGCTTCGTCTTGGCGCAATTTGGATGCTTGATCTCGAACCTCAATCTCTTTATCCACGTTGATGATGCCAGAATATTGCATCTCATAGTCAGCAAGTGCTTGAGAAGCCTTTTCGGTTTCCTGTTTGGAATCTTCCAGTTCTCGTTTTGTAGATTTAAGTCGAGCAATAAAGATAAAAAGCACTATAGCTAGTAGTGCAGAAACCACTAGAAATGGTAGCGGGGGTAAATTTGCGAATGCTGATTGAGGCATTATCACTCCTGATTAAAAATTGCAGTGTAGCTTAACAGAATAATTCGGAGGAATTTTGCCACTTTACACCATTGTATTTTTTAAGGTTACTGAAGTAAAAGGAAGGCCATAGGGTCACATCTTGCGTTTTGCTCCGCATTACTTTTAGTATGTCAAAGTTAGCTGTCGAGCTGGAACGTATCTAGAAGCTACATCCATTTCCGTAGTGGATTTCCAATGCTTTGTACTTCTGTTTCCAAATTATCCCTGTAACGTCCCACTTCAAACACTCTCTAGACTAAAAGAGTGATCAACTTGGTTCTTTAAAAGAAGTAAACCATTTGGGGCGGTCGAGTTCCCCCCGAACTCGACCTGTTCCAGACGCGCAAGCAAAGGCGTTTGGTTTCTGGCGTACTCATAAATTAACCAATTTCAGTTTGTTGTGTAAATAATCAATAGCTTGGCAATTGATAGGTAGGTCGTATTTCGTTGTGCAAAAGCATAGAAATGAATGATGGCGAGCGTGGTACTTGAGTTCATGCAAGGAGGCTGGCGTATTGAAGCGAAAGGGCTGACACAATATGAAACATGGCTTGCTAGTTAATAATATCGTTAAATTTAAATTTGTAGGGATTTATAACTAGCTAGTGGAGTGTGCTAGTTTTAAGAGTTGGTCATCTTTTATTCTGGTGTTATACACTGCTTTTGAATTTCAAGTTGGATTTACTGTCTGAATTATTAAATCTGACGGGATAAATGATTGTTTAATGTTGATTTGACAAGATCTTCAAGTATCCTTTATGTAAACAAAACGTTAAATATCGAAAGTAAATTAACAATCATTAAGGAGTCGATGATGTTACATGCTCACGAAAATACCCTACATATTACCCACCTCAGTAACCACGCGGTTGAGGAGTTGTCACCATCATTCTCTAAGCTACCAAGCACAGAGCATGCGGATGGTCAGTTTCGATTGAGAAGGTACTCGGTGGTTCAATTCAGTAATGGACAAGTCGTAGAGCTAGACAAACATAACTTTGTTCAGTCTGAAAACATTAATCACTTTCAAGGTGACGTTGTTCGTCAGTTCGAGCCGATTGAAGCGAATATTCTAAGCAGTGAAGGCATGCAAGAAATGTGTGAACTGTTTATTGAAACCAACGGACTTGAAGACGGGCAAGAAATCGAAATCCATCAAATTCGTATTGCCGCTATTTTTGAAGAGACACAAGTTGCTCCTGAAGGGGTTCACCAAGATGGTTTTGACCACATCGCTTTAATCGGTGTGAACCGACATAACATTGTGGGTGGTGAAATCATGCTGTACCAAGACTCACATGAAGCACCATTCTTTAGAAAGGTGTTAGGCGATGGCGAGGTTGCGATGCTGGCAGACAGTAAGCTTTGGCACAATGCACAACCGATTCGCACCATAGACCACGATGAGATGGGCTATATGGATGTGTTTGTTCTAACAGCTAAGGATGCGCGCAATGTCCTTCACTCTTAATGATGTGCGCCAGCAGTTTAGCGCGCTAGGCCAATACCATAACGGTAAGCCGGTGACCTTTTTTGATGGGCCGGGTGGCTCTCAGGTTCCTGAAAATGTTTTAGCATCCATGACGGAATACCTTGGGCACTTTAATTCAAACCTAGGCGGTCATTACTTTTCTAGCCAGAAGACCACAGGTTTAATGCAGCAAGCGAGAGAAGCGGCACAAGCGCTACTCAATGCTGAGTCTTCTGGCAACGTTGTGTTCGGTGCGAACATGACCTCGCTGACCTTCCAACTTAGCCGAGCGATCAGCCGCGATTGGAAAGAGGGCGATGAAGTTATCGTCACTGCGTTAGACCATTACTCGAATGTATCAAGCTGGCAGCAAGCCGCAGACGACAAAGGCGCGATTGTTCGCCAAGTTCGTGTCGACGAGTCGGATTGCAGCCTAGACATGGCGCACTTTGAGTCGCTGTTAAATGAGAAGACTAAGCTTGTTGCTGTGACGTTTGCTTCGAATACGACAGGCTCGATTGTCGACATGGCGAAAGTTATCGAGCTTGCACATCAGCACGGTGCTCAGGTTTATGTTGATGCGGTTCACTACGCTCCTCATCACTTGATCGATGTTCAACAACTGAATTGTGATTTCTTAGCGTGTTCAGCTTATAAGTTCTTCGGCCCGCATGTGGGTATTGCTTACATTGCACCTCAATGGCTGCATACGTTAAAGCCATACAAGGTAGAGCCTGCCACTAATATTGGTCCAGGCCGTTTTGAAACCGGAACACAAAGTTTCGAAGGACTTGCAGGTGTGATTGCAGCAGTAGATTACTTGGCGCAGTTTGGTGAGCCAACCGACTCATTGCGTTCTCGTTTAGAGCAAAGCTACGCGCTTTATAATAAGCATGAGAGCCAACTGAGTGAGTACTTCCTTAAACGCTTGTCTGATCTTGAAGGGGCAAAACTTTATGGTAAAACGGAGTTTGATTCGAACCTGAGAACGCCAACGTTCGCCATCACCTTTGATAACCACTCTCCAGAGTTCATCGCTAAGAAGCTGGGTGAGCATAATATCTGTGTGTGGAACGGACACTTCTACGCGCTAGGTTTGGTGAAGCAGTTGGGTATCGAAGAGCAGGGCGTGGTGCGTATTGGTTGTATGCATTATAACTCGATTGAAGAAATCGACTTGCTGTTCAATGTGCTTGAAGGGATCTTGCGAAGCCATTAGCAGAAGTAATTAGCAAGAAGTCACTAGCACTATAATCGCTACAGAATTAGAAAAGAGCATACTTCTCTCAAGAATATTGAGTAGGAAGTATGCTCTTTTTCGTTTCACCGTGCTTATTTAGTTAGCGCCAGTGACCTAGTCAAGACAGCGATTCGATTAAGAAAGCTGCTCAACAATGGCTACACCCACTGCGTGTGCGCTAGTCGGGTTCTGGCCTGTAATGACTCGCTCATCAACAATCACAAGTTCTTGCCACGGTTGAACCTTGTTGAAACGCGCTGCGCCACGAGCAAGCGACTCTTCCAGTAGGAATGGAATGTCGTTGATGGTACCAAAGTCGATCTCTTCTTCACGTGTAAAGCCCGTCACCGATTTAGAGCTCAGAAGTGTTTCGCCATTGCTCAGTACGATAGGTAGCAGGGCTGCTGGGCCATGACATACTGCCGCAATCACACCACCATCTTCGTAATGCTTAGCCGCAATAGCAGCGAATTGCTCGTTGGTTGCTAGGTCTGAAAGCAAACCGAAACCACCTGGGTAGAAGATAGCATCGTAGCTTTCTGCATTAATTTGGTTTACAGGAATCGTATTGTTGATGCGGTTTTGGAAGTCATCATCAGCCAAGATCTCAGCGTTTACTGAATCCCCTTCAATATCGGTTCCGTACAATGGGCCTTTACCACCCTTGATAGAAGCGATGTCGTACTCAAAACCCGCAGCAATGATCTCTTTGAGAGCATGAGTCAGTTCAGGCGCATAAGTACCATTCGCTTGATCTGTATCGCCTAGTGTTGCGTGGTTAGTCACTGGAATTAGTATTTTTTTCATGGTTCGTCCCTTTGAGCTGCTGTTTTTTTATTTAGGTGCTGACGCTTTTCGTTAAGCACTGATGCTGTTCGTTAGGCGCTAGCGCTTAGAGCTTGGTATCGCGTTGTTACTTAGCTATCGCCGTCTTGTTGTTTCTAATACTAGTTCTAAACCAATTAGGTGATAATATGCTAAACAGGCAAAACATTGTTGCTATATAGCAAAGATAAAATACGAGTAGATTAAGTATGGATAGCTTTGAAGGGATTAACGAATTTGTTGCAGTTGCTGAGTGCCACGGCTTTTCAGCGGCCGCCAAACAGTTAGGTTGCAGTACCAGCCATGTGAGTCGGCAGGTTTCAAGGTTGGAAGAGAGAGTGGGAGTGGCTCTGCTTGCGCGTTCAACACGGATGGTTAGCCTGACTGAATCTGGCCACACCTATTACCAACAGTGCAAAGACTTGGTGATTGGGCTGCAACAGGCCAATGAACAAGTCACGTCTCAACAAACTCAGTTGAGTGGTACTTTACGTGTTAGTGCGGCGGGCGCATTTGCAGAGAACCATGTTGCCGCGGCGCTGATGGAATTTGCTAAAGATCATCCTGAGCTCACCATAGAAATGAATTTCAATACCAAGATGGTTAACTTCATCGAAGATGGCATCGATTTCGCGATTCGTTATGGCCGATTGGACGATTCAGGATTGGTGGCAAGAAAGCTGGTTGATCGCCCGATGGCAGCGGCAGCAAGCAAAGATTACATTGCTGAGTTTGGTGCTCCAGCGAATCCAGAACAACTCAAGCTGCACAGCTGTATTATCGCCAACAGTGACCAGTGGTTGTTCGAGAACGATGGAAATCCGCTAACCGCAGTCAGAGTTCATGGCCGTTGGAAAAGCAACAATTCAAGCGCTGTACTGAAAGCTTGCGAAGAGGGGCTTGGCATCGTTTATCTTCCTAAAAGCAGTTTCAATGGCAGTCTTAGCAATGGAAAACTCGTCCCTGTGTTAGAAGAGTATTGGGGAGCGGGCACAAGCAGTTGGATTGTTTATCAGAACCGTCGTTTTCTTCCACAGAGAGCACGGTTAGCTATCGACTTCTTAGTCTCATATTTCTCTGATTGGAATGAATAGTTCGTAGGTTTAAAGAATAGTGCGCAGGTTTAAAAGAATAGCGAACAGGATTTGAAGTGGTTGGGAGCGGATTCTTTCATCAGTTCAAGGCCAAAAGTAGAAAAAGATAATGGTTACATTGGTATAGGTTATCTATTTCTGTTTTTTGACGCGAATAATGGGATTGAGATGCTTGTCTACTTTTACTAACTCGTGTTGGCAATTGAGTTGTAGAGAAGGCCGCAACAGTACGATATACTAGATGGCATATTAATGTCCCTAGCGCGTGATAGATTGTGTGGAAGCGTTGGCAGGATGTGTTGTTATGCTCCAGTTCGTGAAGTATAGCTATAATGCGGAGTTGGCAATGTCTTCAATAAATTTCGAATCCACGTACGGTGTAATAACTATTCAAGATATGAATGTAGTTAGTGTTGACGCTAATTATGCTCGCATCTATGGATACCAATCACCCGAAGAACTACTTTCTAATATCGATAGCTTTCTAGATCTAATCTCAGAAGATTATCATGTTCTCGCCTATCAAAATTACCTTGAAACGGTCAGTGGTCAACGCGACCCTCAGGTTCACACCTATACCAATGTTGATCGCAATGGCAGAGAGTTCACCGTGTTTTCTATCGACCATGTGACGGAGTGGCAGGGAAGACCTGCACTGCAAGTCACAGTGATCGATCTTTCCCCTGCGATTCAGCTGCAAAATGCGGTGCGTGAGCAAGATAAGATGTATCACGACATGATCATGCAATCTGGGCAGGGCATCTTGGTTCACCGAGATTTCAAGCCGCTGATGGTTAATCAATCTTGGGTCAACATGCAAGGCGCGGCTTCCATCGAGCAAGTATTAGAGCTGGACTCTATCCTTGAACTGGTACCAAAACAGAATGCCGATGGCATCAGCAAGCACTATCACGCGATCGTATCAGGGGAGTTGTCAGGTACTAGTACCGTGGTTGAAAACATTGGCTTTGACGGCGTTCATCGCTTCTTCAATATTTACGACAATGCGATTACTTGGAAAGGTCAGCCAGCCGTTCAGGTTGTGCTCGAAGATGTGACTCAAAAGGTGATGCTGGAAAAGCAGTTGGTACACCAAGCGAATTACGATGAAATGACGGATTTGCTTAACCGTAGGGCGATTTATGAGTGGCTGAGAGAGCACCTTGTCTCTGAGACTCACTTAGTGTGTATGCTGCTTGATATCGATGACTTCAAATCGATTAATGACACTTACGGTCATATGGTCGGTGATGAGGTCATTTGTGCTTTGGCTAATATTACCAAGCGCAGTGCCGAGAAAGCCGGCGGAGTCGCAGGCCGTTGGGGTGGCGAAGAGTTCATTATATTTATCCCAAACACGTCTCTTGAAACAGCACACGAAGTGTCAGAAGAGATTCGCCAACAGTTCAATCAAGTTGAATTCAGAATCGATGAACAGTTACGATTTAATTCGAGTGTCAGTATCGGAATCAGTGATAGCCAAGCCTGTGAAGACGGTGTCACGATTGATGCACTCGTGAATTTAACCGATCAATCTCTCTATCGCGCGAAAGCCAACGGCAAGAATTGTGTAGACGGAGATGTGGTTACGCTTTAACGCCTAAAAGCGTCATCGAAAGCCAATAGAATCGACAACGAAAAATGCCCTCAAGTCATCACTTGAGGGCATTTTAGTTTTTGGCTATTCACTAAGCGCTTCTAACTATAAGAAACGCCTCTAACTATAAGAAACGTTTAAGTTCTACAAGTTATGCCGACACTTCCACTTCGTAAGAACCAAATTTACGGATGTTAATCACACCAGTATCTAGGATTAGGTATTGGCCTTTAATGCCTTGAAGTACGCCTGTCACTTCAGGGTTCTTATCAAAGTTATGCGACACAATCTTCACTGGGTGCTGCTCAACTGGGTAGCTCAGTGAAGTGATGTTTTCGCTCAGAATCTCGATAGCATCGTCGCCAAACTTCGCTCTGATCTCTTGGATTTTATCTTCAACCAATGGCAAGAGTTCTTTGGCTTTTTCTACCAACTCCATATCGTCACCGTCGCCTTTTAGCAACGTGCGCCAGTTGGTTTTGTCGGCAATGTGTTTTGCTAACTCAACTTCAATCAGGCCAGAAATCTGACGTGTTTTTACCTTCAAGATCGGTAGGCCTTGAGTGGCACCTTGGTCAATCCAGCGAGTAGGGATTTGAGTGTGACGAGTGATACCTACTTTTAGGCTTGATGTGTTCGATAGGTAAACGAAGTGATCAACCATGCAGTTCTCTTCACCCCATTGAGGCTCGCGACACGTGCCTTCATCGTAGTGACAAGTCTCTGGCTTCATGATGCACATGTCGCAGCTTGCTAGCTTTTTCATGCACACAAAACAGTGGCCTTGAGAGTAGCTCTTCTTAGTTTTCTTACCACATGAGCAGCAAAAAATATTGCCGGTGTGAGTGAGGTTGATGGTTTTACCAATCAGAGGGTTTAGCTCTACAAACTCTTCGCCTACAGGCAAACGGTAGGTAACCGCGCCATCAAGGGAAGCACTCATCTTTTTGAGTGTTCCTTTTGCTAATAAAGACATGACATTACTCGTTGTATTTTGATTATTATTTCGTCCACTCGCTCGCCTTGTGAACAGGCGATACGGTTAACGATGATTATGCGATGAGTATAACAAATAGGGCCTGTTTTTATACGCAATATTACTTGATTCTCGGTGTGAATAATCAACAGCATACACATGCATAAAAATATAGTATGACATTTTGTTCAGGCGTGATATAACGCTTTTTAGTGGATTATTGGTATTAAGATCACTAATTTATCTAACTTGTTTTTTATCGTGAAATCCCAACTATAGGGACCTTAAGCCGGAAGCTTAGACGTGAAGTGGATCCATAAAATAGTCATCTTTTTAGTTATCACGACACTGGCGATTGTCCAGTATTACCGTGTGAGCGGAAATCGTGTGATAACGGCAATTACGCCGGATAAATATGAGTTTATCGCGACCAGCGATCAAGTGGATAGGGGTGTCAGTACGTCCCAATTATCTTATCAAAATGGCCAGTATATTCTCCACTGCGAGCTTAAAAAGTCTGAGTATCCGTGGCCTTATTGCGGCCTATCGATTCGTATCAACCCAGACATTACCACTGGCCTTGACCTTTCGCAGTACCACACCTTTAGAGTCAATATTGATTACCATGCGGAGGCCGATTCTAGCGGTCGTTTGCGAACTTACCTGCGTAATTACAATCCTGCTTATTCGGTTCCTGATGACGAGTACACGCATAAGTACAACGGAATGGAGTTTTCTCCTGGCGTGGATGGTGGTGTGATTGAAATCCCAATCGCCAATCTACAGGTGATGACATGGTGGTTAGCCGACAATGATGTGGCATTAGAGCACTCTGCACCTGAATATTCGAATGTGAATATGGTCGAGTTTGCTACCGCGTCTGGTGCGAAACTCGGTCACCACAGAATCGTCATCCGCAGTATTGAGTTCGAAGGTTCGTATATCACCGCAGAAAGCTTGTTCTTGATCTTGCTGTTTACCTGGGTCGGAACAGGTACTGTGTTCTTACTTTCAGAATTGCATCGTTCAAGAAAACGCATGGTGATCGCAGAGAAAAGACATCACCACTTAAAGAACGTCAATCGCGCACTGAGAGAACAGAATTTTGAATTTTCAGAGATGGCCCATCGTGATGAGTTAACCGGAATACTAAACCGACACGCAATTCGTGATTGGCTGAAGATGCAGTCGCAGCACGTAAAGCAAGGCCACGGTAAGCTAAGTATACTCTATCTCGATATCGACTACTTCAAGAGTGTAAATGACAAGTACGGACATCAAATGGGTGACCATATTTTACGCGAGTTCAGCATGGTGGTGGGCAGTTCGATCAGCGCTACCGACAAGTTGGTGAGATGGGGTGGTGAAGAGTTCATTGTTTTTTGCCCTGAGACCGAAGCCGGAGAGGCGCAGATAAAAGCTGAACGCATTCGATTATTGGTTAGCCAGCACCTTTGGGTTCATGGCGATCCGCTGACATGCAGTATCGGTGTTGCCGAGATGAAGCAAGAGCGAGTGACAGAGACCATTGCTCGCGCTGATGAAGCTTTATATCAAGCAAAGCATTCAGGTCGAAACCAGGTGATCTTGAGTCACTAATCTGAAAATTGTTTTGATGAGTTTATAAGCCACACGTGCATATGTGACGTGTGGCGTTTTTATGGTTCTTCTCCCAAAAGCCAAAACAAAAAAGGTGGCGCGGGGCCACCAAAAGGGAAAGCGTTTCTTGTTTTTATATGCCCGTTCAGTGCTTGCTTACGCTGAACGGGCATTTTGTCTTGGTTGAACCGGGGGAAGTTCAACCAGTTTAGGGGAGCATTCCTGTAAGCATGCGCTTATAGAACGTTAGTGTTTACCAGAAGATCCAAGCGAACAGAGTCAGAACTAGGATACAAACTAGGTTCAACACCATACCGATTCGCATCATCTCTT
The DNA here is from genome assembly GCF_041468865.1 of Vibrio sp. 10N.286.52.C3. NCBI lineage: Bacteria > Pseudomonadati > Pseudomonadota > Gammaproteobacteria > Vibrionales > Vibrionaceae > Vibrio > Vibrio sp. 10N.286.52.C3. Next base: position 47,139 of record NZ_JBFRJM010000032.1, read on the forward strand.
TCTGCTTGATGTGACCCGAGCCAAACACGATTGCGTTTGGTGGTGTTGCAACAGGAAGCATGAAGGCACAAGACGCAGCAACAGCGATCAGTGCAGACAAAATAACTGGCGACATACCAAGTGCTTCAGCGATGGTTGCGAATACTGGCACCAGAAGTGCTGCACTCGCTGTGTTACTCGCAAATTCCGTTAGAAATACCACGAACGCTACCACGGCTAGAATCGTAAGCAGTACGCCAGCTGTTTCTAAAAATCCGCTTAGTGAGTGTGCTAAGAATACGCTGGTTCCTGTCGCTTTTAGAATGTTACTTAAGCAGATACCACCACCGAATAGGATAAGAACACCCCAGTCCGTTGTCTTCTCAACGTCTTTCCATTCCACCGCTCTAGAAGCGCCAAGCAGTACAATTGCGCCAATCGCTACCAAGCTATCAAATTTAGAGAATCCGCCAATCATTGCGTTGATTGGTTTACCGAATATCCAAAGCGTTACGGTTAGAAGGAAGATAGACAGTGTGATTTTCTTGCTGTTTGTCCATTCAACTGGGGCATGGTCTAGCTCGAATTTGTGGTCAAGCTTCGGCTTAGTCATCACGTAAAGAATAATCATCGCGATTGGCAGTAAGATCATTGAGATTGGTAGGCCAAGTGCCATCCACTCTGTGAAGCTCAAGCCAACTTCTGCAGCCGCAATTGCGTTTGGTGGGCTACCAACCAAGGTTGCGATACCACCAATCGATGCACAGTAAGCGATACCCAGTAGTACGAACACGTAGGTGTTGCGGTCTTCACTTTGGTCAACCTTGTTCATGATGCCAAGAACAAGAGGAAGCATCATTGCTGTGGTGGCTGTGTTTGAGATCCACATTGATAGACCTGCACTCACACCGAACAGCATGAACACAGCGACCGACATTCTGCCTTTTGCAATCAACAGTACTTTGTCAGCAATCGCTTTATCTAGCTCTTGCTTGTTCAGTGCGGCTGCCAATGCGAAGCCACCCATGAATAAGAAGATGATTGGGTTTGAAAAGTTAGCCAGCGCTGCGGGCGTGTTGAATACACCAAACAAGACAGCCAATAGGGGAACGAGCAAAGCGGTGATGCTGACGTGAATAGCTTCTGTTAACCATAGAATGGCAACGAACACGAGAATACTTAAACCTGTATTCACTTGCGCTTCGAATGGCAGGGTATTGAGCAAAACTGCAAATAGCGTGAAATTACCAATTAATATCATGCTGTTGCGGGTAAACAACCAGTGTTTCAGTGTAGTAACAAGTGCCGTCATAAGACGCTCCTTTTGTTTATCCTCGTTGTATTGGCGCGTGACTTCATTGAGTCATGCTTATTATTGTCGAGGTATATAGCTTGATGTAGGGTCAGACTTTGTTGGAAGAATGTTACTCAAGTTAATAAAGGAGTGTTGGTGTGTTTTTGCTTAACAATGGGGAAGTGTGAGGCAACAAATTCAAAATGTGTAGTTTTCTACACATCGGTCTCTGCTGGGTCTGCAATAGGGTTTGTTGTAGGATCTACAACAGGGTTTACAGAGGGGTCAGTCATAGGGTTTGGAATCGGAAATGATTCCGGTTTTGGACTCGATTGAATGGGCTCTTTAGGTCCAAGGAACTTTGGCGTTGTCCCCATAATATACAAATCTAAGAAGGCTTTGGTACGCGCAAAAACTTCACGCAAACGGATAGAGGTGCCTGAATGATGAGTAGGACCTGAAACCGCTAAACATTGTGCATGAATATCGTAAGAATTAGCGATAAATAGTGCTCTTTCACAGTGGAATTTCTGAGTAATGATCAGGAAGTTGTCGGTGTCGAAGATCTTTTTAGCGCGAACAATCGAGTCTAAGGTTCTAAAGCCTGCGTAATCGAGGTTAATGCGTTCATCGGGTACACCCGCTTTCAGCAAGTCGCGTTTCATCGTCCACGGCTCATTGTAAGAGCGATGAGCGTTATCACCACTTAACAGAAACTGGTCGACTTTTTCACGGTCGAACAGCTCAATCGCGGCTTCGATTCGGTGCTTATAATAGTCGTTGAGTGTTCGACCCAAATATTTGCTCGTGCCAAGCACAACGGCGACCTCAAGCTCGGGCACTTCATCTATATCGTAGATGATGCGATCTTCCGCTTGCCATGAAACCCAATAATCGATCGCAATAACCGCAGCGCTGCCTACTAAGAACACGAGGAAAGCGCCAAACAGAAAACCTTGCAGTTTTTTGTAAGCTTTTTTTATGTAGCTACGGATAATGTGAGAATCAAATTTCACTCTCGGTATGGTCCTTTCACTGAGCATTAATTTTTGAGTGCTCGATAATACCAAATAAAAATGAGAAAAATCAGTTAAAAAGACAAGACAGTTTAAAGAAAAAAGCCCCTGCAATTGCAGAGGCTCATATAAGAGTCGTTAACGCTCTTTATTCCAAGCGCAGTACGCTTTATTAGAATGCCGTGCGCTTGTAGCGACGGTAAACTGGCTGCCAGAAGTGCTGGTCAATCGCTTGTTGCAGTGCTTCTTCAGTGATCTCTAGAGCAACGCCCTGTTCAATCGCCTTTTTACCTACCGCAAGAGCAATTTTCTTAGATACCGTGTGGATCTCTTCCAATGGTGGAAGTAGAGCACCTGTGCCATTGATTGCTAGTGGAGAACACGTAGCAAGCGCACGGCTTGATTCCATCAACATTTCATCAGTGATACGTGACGCATTCACAGCCAATACACCAAGGCCAATGCCTGGGAAGATGTAGCTGTTGTTACACTGAGCGATTGGGTAAGTGGTGCCGTTATGAGTTACTGGCTCAAATGGGCTACCTGTCGCAACCAGTGCTTGGCCATCAGTCCAACGAATAATGTCGTTTGGAGTTGCTTCAACACGGCTTGTTGGGTTAGACAGTGGGAACACGATAGGGCGTTCACAGTGTAGGTTCATCTCTTTGATGACTTCTTTGCTGAATAGACCCGGCGCCCCAGATACCCCAACCAATACGGTTGGTTTAGCGTGACGAACAACGTCTAGTAGTGAGAAGCCAGTGCCATCGCTTTCCCAGTCTTTAGTATTTGCGTTGGTTTGAACTAGGCGCTGTTGGAAATCAAGCAAGTTCTGCATGCCTTCCTGTAGCAGACCCCAACGGTCAACCATGTAAACTTGAGAGCGTGCCTGTGCATCGCTGATACCTTCAGACACCATTTGAGCAATGATAGCTTCAGCAATACCACAACCCGCAGAACCCGCACCCAAGAAGGTGATACGTTGGTCTGAAAGTTTGCTGTTTGCTGCTTTACATGCTGCAAGTAGAGAACCTACTGTTACTGCAGCTGTACCTTGGATATCATCGTTGAAACAACAGATGCGATCTTTGTAGCGCTCAAGCAGTGGCATTGCGTTCTTTTGTGCGAAATCTTCGAACTGAACTAATGCATCAGGCCAACGGCGTTGAACCGCTTGGATGAACTCTTCAACGAATGCATCGTAGTCAGCACCCGTAATACGAGGATGACGCCAGCCCATGTACATTGGGTCAGCAAGACGTTGAGGGTTGTTAGTACCCACATCGAGCACGATTGGTAGCATGTAAGCTGGGCTGATACCGCCACAAGCTGTATAAAGTGCTAGCTTACCAATTGGAATACCCATACCACCGATGCCTTGGTCTCCCAAACCAAGAATACGCTCACCATCCGTAACCACGATAACTTTAACGTTGTGGTTTGTCGCATTATTCAGTAGGTCATCGATACGATCGCGGTTCGGGTATGAGATAAACAGACCACGGCCACGACGGTAAATATTTGAGAAGTTCTCACATGCTGCGCCAACTGTTGGCGTATAAATGATAGGCATCATTTCAGAGATGTGGTTTTGAACTAAACGATAAAAAAGCGTTTCATTAGTGTCTTGGATGTTACGAAGGTAGATATGCTTATCCATATCACTTTCGAAGTTACAATATTGTTTGTATGCACGTCCTACTTGCTCTTGGATTGTTTCGGTTGTTTCCGGTAACAAACCTTCAAGGTTGAAAGAACTGCGCTCTTCAGCAGAGAATGCGCTGCCTTTGTTTAGAAGAGGTGTACTTAGTAGAGCAGGACCAGCATAAGGGATATATAGAGGGCGTTTATCGTTGTTCATTGGATGCCTAATATGGGAGAAAGGGTAACTAAAAAATGATAACGGTTTAGTTATTCAATTGTAAATAGTTTCTCCGCGATCTGAGCAAACAAAATGATATTCTTACCTCTGTCCCACACTTATCGAATTTCAACACGATAATTCGTTATACTTTGCTCACACTTTTTCGCTACTCGCCATTTTATGTCATTACTTCCCATCGATGCTTATCAAAACGTATTCCACGAACAAATCGCTAATTCTCACCTTGTCGTAGAGGCGGAAACCGGATCAGGTAAATCAACGCGCCTGCCACTTTGGGCCTCTCAACATGGACGAGTGTTAGTGGTGGAGCCAAGACGCATCGCGTGTACATCACTGGCTAAATATCTCGCGCAGCGATCAGGCGAGAAGTTGGGTAGCAAAGTGGGCTATGCGATTAAGCTTGAGTCGGAATACAACGAGCAAACTAACGTTGTTTTTGTGACGCCCGGTATCGCGCTGCGTTGGTTATCAGAAGATGGATTAGCTAGTTTTGATGTGATCGTGGTGGATGAGTTTCACGAGAGGCGCTGGGACATTGATCTGCTGGTGGCGATTCTGAAACAAAAAGAGAGCCATCGCTTGGTGATCACTTCAGCAACCATTGAAGGGGAGCGTCTTGCTGATTACTTGGATGCGAATCGAATTAGCTGCGAGGGGCGAACTTATCAAGTTGAGATTGAACACAGAGCGAATGAATCCAGAACACTGCCTGATAGTCGACATCTAGGGCAGCGCATCGTGGAAGAAGTTAATCATCAGTTGATCGCTTCTTCTGGCGATATGTTGGTTTTTCTACCGGGTAAAAAAGAGATCGTGCAATGCGAACAAGCCTTAGCGAAAAATCCAGATATCCAAGTTGTTAAATTGCATGCGTCGGTCAGTGATAAAGAGCGAGATTCAGCGTTATCGGGTCGTAATATCAATACTGAAGGTAATGGTTTGAGAAAGGTCATCCTTGCGACCAACGTTGCAGAAACCTCATTAACCATTCCTGACATTGGCGTGGTGATAGATTCAGGATTAGAGAGACGCACCGTTCAGCGTAATGGCAGAACCACACTGATGCTTAAATCCATATCACGAGCGAGTGCCAAACAGCGAGCTGGCCGCGCGGGTAGGGTAATGGATGGCGTTTGCGTGCGTCTATATGGTGAACATGCGGCGTTAGAGTTAGTCACACCGCCTGAATTGCAGCGTGAAGAGCTGACTGAACCTATGTTGGCCGCAGCATGTTGTGGATCTCCGCTTGAGAGCTTGTCCTTCCTTGACCCTATTCCAGAGAAATCACTCAACAGTGCAACTCAAACCTTGCTGACGATGGAAGCGATTAACGCCGACCATCAAGTTACCGAGCATGGTAAAAAGCTGTATCCGTTGCCGATTGATGCTTTGTATGCCGATATCGTTACTCGAATCAAAACCAAAGCATTAAAAGAGGCGATGGTTGATCTCACTGCGGCGCTGTCCGTTCCTGCTCGCTTGTATCAGTTACCAAACAATGCAGAACATCTTGAAGCGCTCGCGCAACAAGAGAAGGAAGGGTGTGATTTAAGCCTGTTGATTCAGATTGTGCGCGGTCGAGAATATCCGCATTTAGACATCGACCAACAGGCTCTGAATGAAGCTCAAGGATTGGCGAAGCAAATGCGGGAGGTATTTGAACTTCCTCAGCTAGAAGTCGCGTCACGTTTCCAACGCATTGAATTGCTCAAGACCATTGTGAATCTGCATCCTGAACTGGTGTTTGTGCGCCGACTGAAAAGGAAAGAAGCCTTTGCCAATGGTGTTTTAGAAGTGGTGCTCGGTCGTCAGAACCGTTTCCCTGATAATGCACAAGCGATGTTGGTGTTGGATACTCACAGCTTGCCGGGAAGAGGCGTTAAGCAAACACTGACCTTAGCGACGGTCACGACACCCATTCCTCTTGAGCTTCTCATTGATGCTGAACTAGGAGAGTGGGAGCAAGGTGAAACCGTTGTGAATGATGATGGTGTTTTTACCGAGATGGCATTGGTGTACGCAGGCCGCACGATTACAACCAAACTCGTCGCCGCTGAAGGGCAACTATCGTTAAAACCTATCGTCGACCTTGTGTTAAATGGAGAGCAGCTTCCCGGTTTTGCAAAGGCTCGCACTCAAGAAATCAAACACTGGCAGTTGTATGTGAAACTTGGTCTCGATGAACAAACTAAATACACACCAGAAATTGAGAACATTAACTTTGAGCTATGGTTTATAGAGCAGCTTGAAGTACTAGGTGTTACTGATGTCAGCGAATTGGAAATGTTCGATCATGCAGACATACCGTTCGATGGCATTCCAACTTGGCTCTACTCAGAATTTTCGGAAAAATACCCGTTTGCATTGAGCCTTGCCGACTTGCAACTCGATGTCGAATACTTGCCCGCAAGAAAGCTGATTTACGTCCATTATCAGTCGGGTAGCCGAAAGTTATCGCCAAAACGTTGGGAGCTACCGACATGGTCTGGCTGGCGTATTCAGTACAAAAAAGCGAGCCGAATAATTGATATCAAATAGATGGATAAGTTTTATCTCTAAAATATTAATCAAATAGATGCATATATGATTTTTCAGTGCTTATTTTGTTACAAGTTTGATTTTTATATGCCTTTTTAACCAATCAAAAGGTCATAAAAGACTATTCTTCTATATCCTATTGCTATAAAGAAAGAGTTGATAGATATTGAGTATATTGTGTTGCCAAAGTGTCGGGGGACATCATGGATAAACAGGAAGAGACGCGTGTAGAGTTCGATTACACAACATTTCTTGGCGCCTCATGCAGTAAAAAATGGACTTTTCTGGAAGCACTCACCACAATTGCGCCAGTGTTCAGTACCGTCTGGCGAGATAGCATTAAAGAGCTAGCAAGCCCTGAAGATCGTTTATGGCAGATGGCATTGAAATCAATGTCGACGCGTAAAAGTGATGAGTCGAACATTGTTACCTTACTCAAGCTTGCTAAGCTGGAAGGGATCAATGAGCTTAAAGTAGTGATGCCATATTCACTTGAAAAAGATCAGATCGAGTATATTGAATCGCGCAGTCATTTAGTGATTGCGGGTAATTCTGGAGAAGAGTTCACGATTAAGCTGTAACTTCAGCTCGCCTATAATCTCTCTCGAGGAATAGTAAAAACGTACACGTAAAAAGGGCCTCAAATATTGAGGCCCTTTTAGTATCTAAAACTTGAGTCTACGAGCTTATTAGCTTTCGAGCTTTTTATTTTGAGATTAAGCGATTAAGCAATTAGCAATTAAGCGACTAGTCGATTAGACCATAGTCAGCGCGCAGTACATCGATGATCTCTTGCTTAGGATTTTCGCTCAGTACGATCTCCGCACCTGTGATTTTCGCTGCGATATCAAGGTAAGTGCGAGACAGAGACATTAGAGAATCCAGTGGAAGTTCATTGTCACGAGCCAATGCTTCACGTTCTGGCATACGCTCTTTATTCAAAAGAATGTCGGCATCAGGGAAGTAGTTAAGCAAGAACTGACGGAAGCCTTCTTTTGAATTCTCAACGATGTTGCCGTTGTCATATTCCTGAGTATCCCAAATGCGAGATGAATCTGGAGTACCGACTTCGTCCATGTAGATAAGCTTTTCTTTGCCTTGAGCATCGTTGACGTAGCCAAACTCAAATTTGGTATCAACAAAGGTTTGGTCTACTTTTGCTAGCGCTTGGCTGATTACGTTGAAGCCTTCTTTAAGAAGTTTTTCGTAATGCGCGATGTCGCTTGCTTGAGTAAAGTTGAATGCTGCGAAGTTATCTTCGATGTTGTTGCGTGTGATGTTCACATCGTCAGCTTCTGGAACGCCAGGAATACCTTTCAGAATCCCTTTTGTTGAAGGCGTGATCAGTAGCTCAGGCAACTTCTTGTCTTTCTCAAGGCCTTCAGGCATCTCGATACCACAGAATTCACGTTCGCCGTTTGCGTATGCACGCCACATTGAACCAGTGATGTATTGACGACAAATCGCTTCGATCATAACTGGGCGAGCTTTTTGTACAATCCATACGAACGGGTGAGGGATATCAAGAATATGACTGTCAGCAAGTCCGTTGTCTTTAAACAATTTGAACCAGTGGTTAGAGATAGCATTCAGAGCCGCTCCCTTACCTGGAACACCTTTAAGATTCCCTTCACCACGCCAGATACAATCAAATGCAGAGATACGGTCACTGATCACCATGATTGCTAAAGGCGCATCTGGTGCTACATCGTAGCCTTTCTCTTTAATTAGTCGTTGGCTATCTTCTTCAGTTAACCAGTAGACCGAACGAACCTTGCCACTGTGGACAGGTTTATCAGTACGGATTGGTAGGTCATCATTTACGGCAAGAACTTGATCAGCAAGGCTCATTTAGACATTCCTATCTTTTATCAAACGTCATACAGAGAAGTGCGGTGTGCACATGATTAGACGGGCATTATACCCAATCTACTATTTGCTTCCAGAGAAAAAGCAAACGTTTGCTAAATCTGTTGTTTAAATAAAAACCCCCGCCTAACAATCCGCTAAAAAATGGGCGAATTGTAGGGCAGGGGAAGGCAGTATGTTTGGACTGTGTTTTGGCGAATTGTTTCTTAAGTTAAATTAAGTTTGTTAGCTAAAAGATTAAGCTATGTTTGTGGACCATGTTTTTGAGCCAACATGTTATTAAGCCAACATGTTATTAAGCAAGGTGGCTTAGTGAATACGCTCTGAATTTGCATCCATAAAGAAGACTTCACATTGAAAGCGTAACCCTAATGTTCTTAGGTACTGTTGGCTGAACTGATCAATCGATGCACTTGCAACAATCGCGCTCGCATTCTTAGAGCGGATTGCTTTCTCGACAGTCTCTACCTCAGTCATTTGATGAGAGGCTTTCATATGAATAACGCGGTCGCAGCAAACATTATGTTGCTTAAGCTGCTTAGCCGATGGTCTTGGTGTTTGAGCCGTAAACAGTAACCACTGATGTTGATTGGACAGCAACGCCATTCTTGCAAACAACGCTTCCTCGTTTGAATTTTTGCTTTTACGAGAAATTGATGTAAATGCGCAGTGAACTAGCGGGCTAGAGTGTTGTGCTTTAACGTGTGCTTGAATCATTTTGCTGTCCTTATATACATGCTGTATGTGTATACAGTAGTTTTAGTTGCTTATAAGATCAAGCGTTTTTTGCGGGATTATTGGACGATTTCGTCTGAGGTTATGGATGGTAAATGATTAAATCATTGAAAGTATTCGATAAATTAAATTTGAATGAATTTGCTGTTTTGTCTCATAAGTTGAAAAAATGTGAGCTTTATACAGTTGTATACAGTGGTTTGACAGAAAAGTACTGTATACACCTGTATAGAGATAGAGATAGAGATAGAGATAGAGATAGAGATAGAGATAGAGATAGAGATAGAAGATCTAAAACCACAGGCACAAAAAAAGCGCCTTAGGCGCTTTCTTATATTTCACGGTGTTACTTATCTCAATGTCGCTTGGGAGAGTTTTGCTCTCATTTCCATTTCACCAATATTGAACTGGCGAACATCAATGGTTGCAATATCATTGCACTCGTTACATGCATGATGACACTTACCATCTAGGTAGTCGTGCTTTTTAACTAGGCTTGGCTTTTTGCACCAATCACAAACGCCTTCTATTGTGAACATATTCTCTCCTCACCTGTTTAAGTCAGGTGTATTTTCGGCGCAAATTATGACACAAGTAAGACCCATTAGTTAATAGTTTGTTACCCGTTTTTGAGAGGGGGATCGATTGCAACACCAATAAAATCGATATCTTTGAGATCTAGGAAAATGAAGATGTGTGTTTGTTTACGGTTTTGTAACATTTTGTAAAATGGTTTTTAGCGCATTGTTCAAACGTTTCATTTCTTCGTCACATCCGTGACCATCTGGATGGTAGATCTTTGATAGCTGTTTGTATCGGATCTTGATGCTTTTCTGGTCGGGGATTGAGCTAGGTGTGTAGCCAAATAGCGCGCAGGCCACCTGCAAATTACTCAGACCTTTGCTGTTTTTCTGCTTCTTCAATTCGTGGAACATAGTGTGCAGCTGGCGTTTTTGCTGCTTAATCGTAAGGTCCTTCGAGCTAAGCTGCGCTTCAAGTGATTGTTGTTGCTGTCGCGAATCACCCGACTTTAGAGCTTGTCTTTTTCTTGAGATAACGAGCGTCGCAATAATGCTGATGATTGAAATCAACACGGCCAACGCAGCACCAATCATATAGTCAGAGCTAGTTAGGTTAGAACTGGAGAGGTTAGAGCGTGATGCTTGGTTAGATTGAACGTGCTTAGATACCCCCTGACTGGTGTCTATTTCAGAGTCGATGCTGTCATCGAGCTGTTCTATTGAAGAGATCTGTTTTGCACGTTGCTGGTTGAATTGTGCTTCCAAAATGCGGTTGTAGCCCTCTTCTGCTTGTGGATTATCTTTTAAGGCTGCTTCATACCATAGCTGCGCTTTATCTAATGGTTGAAGGAGGTCTTGTTCTAGCGAGGATTCGTAGAGTTTTGCTACCTCGATAGGTGCGCGCTGGTTACTTTGCAACGCCGCTTTAATAAACCATTCCAAAGCAAGCTTGTTACTTTGTTCAACACCTGTACCTGCCAAGTACCATTCACCCAGTCTAAATTGCGCGTTTGGGTTGCCGTTTTCTGCTGACTGCGTGTACCAATACAATGCATCACTGGTGCTAACAGGAACGTCGACACCCGATTCATAAGCTTGAGCCAATTGGTATTGAGAAACTGGATCTTGAGGTTGTGATTCTAGTGAAAATTCATCACTGCTTGCTGCGTGCACGAAATGTGTGGTGGACAGTTGAATCGTGGAAAAGATGAGGGCTAGAAATAGTGTTCTAAGAAATGATGATGACAGAATGTTGGATAGGATCAGCAAAAGATAAGTCTCGTAAAAAAGCCCAGAATCGATATGTCAGTATGAATACGCTTTATGGTCGTTGATTATTATTATCACGTTAAATGAGTAACATAACTGATAAACAACTATATAGAGGTTAATTCAATAGATAAAGATGGACTGGGCTTTAATCGTGCTACTTAAGCGGCAAGATTTGAATTTCTACGCGACGGTTACAAGCACGACCTTGAGAGGTGTTATTGTCACATAGAGGGTAGCGCTCACCGTTACCACGAGCAATAGCACGACCTGCAGCAACGTCTTGAGAGATCAAGAATGCACGAACAGATTCAGCTCGACGCTCAGAAAGGATTTGGTTCGTCGATTCGCTGTCAGTGTGACCTTCAATCACTAGGCTAGTGTCTGGGTATTCAACTAGGATGCGAGCAACGCTGCGAAGGGTATTGTGAATGCTTGATTCCAAAGCGTAAGAGCCAGAATCAAAACCGATGCCGTTTTCTAGGCGAAGTAGAAGTTGGTTCTCACCGACACGTTCAACTTGAACGCCTGAATTCATTAGCTCTTCACGAAGGGCAGCTTCTTGTCGGTCAAAGTAGTAACCAATACCACCACCAACAGCGGCGCCACCGGCAGCACCAATAAGTGCACGTTTACCACGGTCTTTAGAGTCACCAGTTGCAGCACCAGCAACGGCACCAGCGAGTGCACCAATTAGAGCGCCTTGAGTTGCAGAGTTAGTCTCAGATTCGCCAGTTGTCGCGTTTTGGCGTTGAGTTGCCTGACAACCCGTTAAAGCGATAGTAAGCGCTAGGGCTAGTGTGATTTTTTTAACGTATTTCTCCATCATGTACTTCTGTCAAACGAATGAATCCGAGTGACAAACATAGTCCTGTAAATCTTATTGATGGTTTTTATCAATACGTCGAAGCAATGTAAAGTGGCTCTATGATTTAGTTATCTTTTTAGCTGCCTGGGTACCGCCAACTGGTCGATTAACAGACAATTTACGACCTTTCTTCAAACCAACTTCATAATCGGCGGTGAGGTTTTTCATCGCTTCTCTCAGTTGCTGCTTGAACGTTTCACGGTCGATATTTTTGAATTCTTTATCAATGTAGTTATTGATCTTGTTGTTTGATTCGTCGTCGGGAGTAATGGTTGGTAGCTTTTCAAGCGCACCTTCAACCCAGCCTGAAACAAACGAGTTCACGCGGCGTGTCACTTCTAAGGACCCTGTGCCAGAGCCAGCAAAGCTATTTCTGAATTGGCCGGTGTGTTCATTCAGTTCACGATAAATGATATCGAAAGCGAACGCTGCGAAGATCGCGCGGTCGGCTTCACCAATGAACTCAACACGCTTGAGGCCTTTATGATTCAGCAATACGGCTTCTACGCCAAATTTGGTGTTGATACCGCGAATAACACGCAGCAGTGTAGAACTGATATTTGCAGGTAACAGGTGACTGGACTGAGTTTTCCCCATCTTGATAAATTCAATATCGTCTTTTTCGAGACCATATTTCAGCATCAAGTTATGCGCCATTTTTATCGCATTGGCAGCTTCATTGACGTTCGCAGAATTTCCAAGCTCAAGACACTTGGCAATTTTCTTTAGGGCTTTTTTCTTATCCATCGACAATTTAATCAGTACCGCAAATTTTTAAAAGTCCAACATTTTACATGTTTTCGCGGGTAACAGAAAGGCAAAACTGGTTTGATGAACAAGGAAGGCGGTGAACATTGAACTGCATGAGCCCAGTTGGCGGTAAAAACAAAAACGCCATCAAGCGTATTGATGGCGTTAGTGACACGTTTTTTCAATATGTCTAGAGCATTCGTAAACTAGATACCCAGTTCATCGAGTAGATCTGCCGCAGAATCATTGCCAGAGCTTTGAGCTGGCTTGTTCGCTTCTTGCATTTTTTTCTGAGTCGCCTCAAGAATGCTATCTGGACATTCGTCTTCTGCGATTTCAAATTCTTCTAATTGAATGAACTCAGTCTTATCCATCGCAAGCTCAAGGTAGAAGATGTTGTTATTAGCGGTAGAGAAGGTCACACGACGAGCTTGTGGACGGTCGAGATTGGTATCAACAGAAAGGTTAACTTGCTTGTTCAGAGCCAGCATTTTCGGTTGGTTTTGTGTGATGTTGGTTTGCAGCTCTTTGCGGATTTTATTGGTGAAATCGCCAACTAATTGGTTCATCAACTCACCCAATACATCACCCACTTCGTCTGAAGTATGAAGCACAGCAAGCTCGTTTTCAGGCATGCCCATATTGCGCATGTAATTGGTGTAGATCTCTAGCGCTGCTTTGGACGTAAAATTAATAACAACGAGACCAGAAAAGCCGCCGTCAAACAGAACGAAGCAACCAAAATCTGGCTTTAGGCTTGTCTTGTTGATCTTTTGAACCATGGCTGAATAGGACACCTGAGAAGCCGTCGCTGAAGTCAGTACGCTTGAGACTGATTGGCATAGTTTAAGAAGGATATCTTCAGTTGTGACTGTTTTGTTTTTTTTCATTGTGATGTGCTCGTGGAGATGTCTTAAACAAAATGTTATTCAGTATATTGTTACTGAATTAAGACGAAAGTGACTATTTCTCCATTCTTGCACTGAGATTCTGATTTGATCACCTTTTTATATGATCTTAATAGTAGTAAAGTGACGAAATTCAAAGAAAATTATTAAAAATCTCAGATAACCCAATGCTGATAGGATCAGCGAAGTAGGGGCAGGAAGCAAATGTTACCAAGACTTCAACTCAATGCTGATGTCGATCCAGTTGTTGTACGCTTTTTAGATGAACTAAAAACAGCGGGCTTTACTGGCGACATTGAATCTCAATATTCTAGCCGTTTGGCTGTGGCGACTGATAATAGTGTCTATCAGCAATTGCCGCAGGCGGTCATCCTTCCTAAAACAACGCAAGACGTTGTGCTTATCGGTAAAGTGGTTTCTAAATCCGCTTACGAACGCGTGACTTTTTCCCCTCGTGGCGGCGGTACCGGAACCAACGGACAATCTTTAACAAAAGGTGTCGTGGTTGACCTGTCGCGATACATGAATAAGGTTCTTGAGATTAACGAGAAAGAGGGCTGGGTAAGAGTTCAGTCTGGTGTCGTTAAAGATCAATTGAACGACGCTGTTCGCCCTTATGGTTACTTTTTCTCTCCAGACCTTTCTACCAGTAACCGAGCAACCTTGGGTGGCATGATCAATACCGATGCTTCGGGCCAAGGGTCATTGAAGTACGGCAAAACGTCTGACCATGTATTGTCGCTGCAAGCGGTGTTCGCAGATGGTTCATGTCTAGAATCTGATTTATCACACGGCTTACCTGTAGAGGGTGAATTCGCTCACCATGCACTTGCGGTGACAGAGGCGGTTTGTCGAGACAAACGCGCTCAAATCTTAGATAAATTCCCTCCGCTGAATCGCTTCTTAACAGGCTATGACCTAAAGAATGCAATCAACGAACAAGATGACAGCTTTGACCTAACTCGCGTTCTATGTGGCGCTGAAGGTTCTTTAGCATTCATCACGGAAGCAAAGTTAAACCTAACCAAGATTCCAAAAGCGCGCACACTGGTTAACGTGAAATACAACACGTTTGATTCTGCGCTGCGTAATGCGCCGTTCATGGTGGAAGCGAAAGCACTGTCTGTTGAAACGGTAGATTCAAGAGTATTGAACCTAGCGAAGCAAGACATCGTTTGGCACACCGTGAGCGATTTGCTGACTGATGTTCCGAACAAAGAGATGCTTGGCATCAACATGGTTGAGTTTGCAGGCCAAGATGAAGCGGAAGTTGAACAGCAAGTTCAAGCGCTGACTGCACGCCTTGAAACCATGGTTGAAAGCGAAGAAGCCGGCGTGATTGGTTTTCAAGTTTGTAGCGATTTGGCGAGCATTGGCCGAATCTACAACATGCGTAAGAAAGCAGTGGGTCTGTTAGGTGCGGCGAAAGGCCGAGCTAAGCCAGTCGCTTTTGCTGAAGATACTTGTGTACCACCAGAAAACCTCGCGGATTTCATCTCTGAATTTAGAGTGTTACTCGATTCAAAAGAGTTGAATTACGGCATGTTTGGTCACGTTGACGCGGGCGTATTACACGTTCGTCCAGCATTGGATCTGTGTGACCCGATGCAAGAAGCATTGATGCATGAAGTCTCTGATGAAGTGGTTAAGCTGGTGGCGAAATACGGCGGTTTAATGTGGGGCGAGCACGGTAAAGGTTTCCGTTCTGAGTATGGCCCAGACTTCTTTGGTGAAGAGCTGTTTACCGAATTAAGACGTATTAAAGCAGCATTCGACCCGCACAACAAGATGAACCCAGGCAAGATCTGTACGCCTTTAGAAAGTGACGCTGAATTGGTGAAAGTCACCGATACCAAGCGTGGTTTCTACGACCGTCAGATCGACGTACAAGTTCGTGACAGCTTCAAGCAAGCAATGGAATGTAACGGTAACGGCTTGTGTTTCAACTACGATACTAGCTCGCCAATGTGTCCTTCAATGAAAGTTACGGCTGACCGACGTCACTCACCCAAAGGCCGCGCAGGCTTGGTAAGAGAGTGGTTGCGTCAACTGACTGAACAAGGCGTTGATATTCTCGACCTTGAGCAAGAAGCGTTGAAAGACAACACACCCGTTAAGACTATGATTGAGCGTGTTCGCAATACGATGAACAAACGCCATGAGTACGATTTCTCGCATGAAGTTCATGAGGCGATGAACGGTTGTTTGGCGTGTAAAGCGTGTGCGAGTCAATGTCCGATCAAAGTCGATGTACCAAGTTTCCGTTCTCGATTCTTGAACATCTACTACTCGCGTTACCAGCGCCCTGCAAAAGATTATCTAGTTGCCAACATTGAAACCATGCTGCCGCTGATGGCGAAAGCGCCAAAAGTAGTCAACGCTGCATTGGGTCAAAAGTGGATCCAAACGGCAACAGCTAAAACGGTCGGTTATGTTGATGCACCATTGATGTCGGTGCCTACGCTCAAAAATCGTCTAGCGAGTAAAGAGCTGCAACTCTTCGATTTACAGTATTTAGAAGGCTTGTCTTCTGAACAGAAGAAACAGCATGTGCTGATCGTTCAAGACCCGTTTACCAGCTTCTATGATGCCGAGGTGATTGAAGACTTCGTCACTCTGGCTCAAAAACTTGGCAAAACTCCGGTACTGCTGCCGTTCAAACCGAATGGTAAAGCGTTGCACATCAAGGGCTTCTTAAATCGTTTTGCACGTGAGGCGAAATCGACTTCGGATTTCTTGTCGATGGTGGCGGATATCGGAATTCCTTTGGTCGGTGTTGATCCTGCTCTTGTGCTTTGTTACCGCGATGAATATGTCGAGATCTTAGGTGACAAGCGCGGCGACTTTGATGTACTTACTGTGCATGAATGGTTAATGCCATCGCTAGGTGAGTTCGAAGCACGCTCAGCAAGTGAAGATATGTGGTACTTGTTTGCTCACTGTACTGAGAAAACCAAAATGCCGAACGCTGAAAAAGAGTGGGGTACTATCTTCAAACACTTTGGGGCGGCGTTAACCAGCGTTCCTGTCGGCTGTTGTGGTATGGCGGGAACTTTCGGCCACGAAGTCGATAAGCTACAAATGTCGAAAGACATATATGGTTTAAGCTGGAAGCCTCAAATGCAGGACTTACCAAAAGATCGTTGCTTGGTGACGGGCTATTCTTGCCGCAGCCAAGTGAAGCGTTTTGAAGGTGAGAAGCTTGCTCACCCATTACAGGCGCTAGCAAAAATTCTCTAATACATTTAGCCCAGCAATTGCTGGGCTTTTTTCTAAACTAACAAAGGAATGTTAATAAGGAAAAGTATGAAATTTCTAGAATTAAAAGTACCACCAGTTGCACTGTTCATTATTGTATTCGTAGCATCATACTTCTGCGCTCAACAGTTGAGCCAAGGGACACTGGCATTGCCTTATGGAATGATTGTGTTAGGAATCGGAGTCACATTGAGTGGTGTGATCGGAATATCCGGCATATTGGAATTTCGAAAACAGAAAACCACCGTTAACCCGATCAAAGTAGAAACCGCTTCAGCCGTCGTGGACAGTGGAATTTTTGGCTACACGCGAAACCCAATGTACTTAGGGTTGTTCATCCTGCTATTTTGCTTTGGCTACTTCTTCCAGAATATCTTCAGTGTACTACTTAGCTTTGGCTTCGTAATCTACATGAATTACTTCCAAATCAAACCCGAAGAGCGAGCACTAGAACAATTATTCGGCGCAGAATATGTTGATTACAAACAAAAGGTTAGACGCTGGATTTAGTGATGATTTGAGTGCTGGCTTAGTAATCGAAATAAAAAAGCCCAGCTTGAGATTATCAAGCTGGGCTTTATTGATCTTGTTCTAGAGCTGATTAAGCAGCTGCTGTGAACTGAGCTAGAAACATCTCTTTGCGTTCGTTGAAGCGGTTTACTAGGTCGTCTACAGAAGCTTGGTCGTATGGCTTAAGGCCACTTGCTACCATACGCTTCACGCCTTTACCTACTACTTCGCCGTCTTCTTTGAAATCGAAGTTCAGGGTCACGATGCCACGTTTGCCTTCAACATCAAAAGTCGCGCCAGAGAATTCAACTTCTGGGTGAGACAGGTCTAGGCGAGTAAATTCAACTTCCATGCTCTCGTAAATCACTAGAGGACGTTGGCAGTTGATCATCATTTGTTGTTCTTCCATAAGAGGAACCATGATGTGTGGGAAGTTCATGCCAGAGAACTTAACGTAGTTTGTTACTACGTGCTCGATGAATGCTTGATCATGGCTCTTCTCACCTTCACAAGACATGTGTAGGTACTCTTTACCATTTGCATCGATAAGTGAGCTCTCTTTTTCACACTTGTTGTCAACGCTTAACGCAATACCGTTACCAACCATACCTGAAAAATCAAAACGCATTTTTTGGCTGATGCCTTCTTTTTGCAGAAGTACTGCAAATAAAAGATCGCCAGGTACACAGAAGCGCTTGTTGTCTTCATCGTGAATCGGGTTGAAATCGCCAGCTACTTTTTTAGCAAAGTGGCTTGCTTGTTCACGAGTGAATTGAAATTGATTGTCTTCAGTAGAAAAGTAAGGTGTCAGAAACATAGTATCGCTATTAGTCATCAAATCTGGGGTGGATTATAGCTAACTAACTTCGTTCTAATGGTCTATCCAGTTAACTTTGCTTATATATCAGTCGATTAGATAAATACGTTGGATGGTATGTGACGATTTTGAGGGGAATAGGGGCTTGGATTCAATGCAACAAGGGCTAATCAATAGCCCCTGTTTATATGACGTGCTATTTCGCCAAACCTTAGAAGCTACACAGTAGGCCTTCTGGCATTAGATGGTTATGCACTGATAATTTGAGCAGTAGATTTGCTTGCTCGATATCAGGTGAGAAGTAACGGTCTTTGTCGTAGAAGCTGACTTTCTCGCGCAGTATCTGTTTTGCTTCTTCTACTCGAGGAGAAGAGAGATTTGGTGCTCTAAAATCCAAGCCTTGTGCTGCTGCTAAGTATTCAACAGCCAAGATGCCACGGGTGTTTTCTGCCATGTCACGCAGTCGACGACCCGCAAAGGTTGCCATAGATACATGATCTTCTTGGTTTGCCGATGTTGGAAGGCTGTCTACTGAAGCTGGGTGTGCCAGTGTTTTATTCTCGCTTGCCAGAGCAGCAGACGTTACTTGAGCAATCATAAAGCCTGAGTTAACGCCGCCGTTATCGACTAAGAAAGGTGGAAGTTTGCTTAGTGCGCTATCAATCAGCAGTGCCATTCTTCGTTCAGAAAGGCTACCAATTTCTGCAATCGCAAGTGCTAGGTTATCCGCTGCCATTGCCACAGGTTCTGCGTGGAAGTTACCACCTGAAATAATGTCGCCGTCTTCAGCAAATACCAGTGGGTTATCCGATACCGAGTTCGCTTCAACGTTTAACGTTTCTGCTGAATTACGAATTTGCTGTAAACAGGCACCCATCACTTGAGGCTGACAGCGCAACGAGTAAGGGTCTTGAACCTTTTCACAGCAAGTGTGTGATTCACCAATCTCACTCTTTTGATCAAGCATATGGCGATAAGCAAGCGCGGCATCCATTTGACCACGATGACCACGAACGCGATGAATTCGAGGGTCAAACGGACGACGACTACCCAGTGCAGCTTCAACAGACATTGCACCACATACGGTTGCAGACGCAAACAAGTCTTCCGCTGCGAACAGACCTTCTAATGCAAAGGCAGTCGATGCTTGTGTGCCGTTTAACAGCGCTAAGCCTTCTTTCGGCGCAAGTGTGATTGGTTCAAGACCTGCGATCTGCATTGCTTCTAAGCCAGTGATGATCTTGCCGTTGTGGCGTGCTTGGCCTTCACCTAGCAGAACGGTACTCATGTGGGCGAGGGGAGCAAGATCTCCAGATGCGCCTACTGATCCTTTTTGTGGAACACACGGGTAAACCTGCGCGTTCACAAGATCGATAAGAGCGTTAATCACTTTGAGGCGGATACCAGAGTAACCGCGAGACAAGCTGTTAATCTTCAATACCATCATCAAGCGTACGGTTTCATCAGACATGAACTTGCCAATGCCCGCAGCGTGAGAAAGTACGATACTTTTCTGTAGAACTTCGAGATCTTCAGGCGCAATCTTGGTGTTTGCTAATAAGCCAAAACCCGTGTTGATGCCATACACAGTGCGGTCTTCAGCAATCACTTGTTCGACAACTTGCATGCTCGCTTCGATATCCGGGATTGCTGCAGGATCGAGTGATAAGTTCACAGGGCTACGGCTGATTTTTCGAAGTTCAGATAGGCCAAGAAGTCCTGGCTTAAGTAATAAGTTCAACATGTTCTCTCCAGACATTAAAGGCGACGAAGTTCTTCGTTTAGCATAGGTAAATCAAGCTTCTGCTCTTTGGCACATTGCTTGGCAATATCGTAACCTGCATCAGCATGACGCATAACGCCGGTTGCTGGGTCATTGTGAAGTACGCGAGCAATACGCTGTGATGCATCTTCACTGCCGTCACAACAAATCACCATGCCTGAGTGTTGCGAGAAGCCCATACCAACGCCACCACCATGGTGCAAAGAAACCCAAGTTGCGCCGCCCGCTGTGTTCAGAAGGGCATTCAATAGAGGCCAATCTGATACGGCATCTGATCCATCCATCATGCCTTCTGTTTCGCGGTTCGGGCTTGCTACTGAACCTGAATCTAGGTGGTCACGACCGATAACAACTGGTGCTTTCAGTTCGCCATTTTTCACCATTTCATTGAATGCTTGGCCTAAGCGTTCACGATCTTTCAAGCCAACCCAACAAATACGCGCTGGCAGGCCTTGGAACTGAATGCGTTCACGCGCCATATCTAGCCAGTTATGTAGATGTGGGTTGTCTGGAATCAGTTCTTTTACTTTTTGGTCTGTTTTGTAGATGTCTTCTGGGTCACCAGATAGTGCCGCCCAACGGAAAGGACCAATACCTTCGCAGAATAAAGGTCGAATATAAGCCGGAACGAAACCTGGGAAATCAAACGCGTTTTCTACGCCTTCTTCCAGTGCCATTTGGCGAATGTTATTACCGTAATCCACGGTCGCTGCGCCGCGGTATTGCAGGTCTAACATCGCTTGTACTTGAATCGCCATAGATTGCTTAGCGGCTTTCACCACTTTTGCTTCATCAATGGAGCGCTCTTGTGCGGCTTTCTCCATCGTCCAACCTTGCGGCAAGTAGCCGTTAAGAGGATCGTGGGCAGAGGTTTGGTCAGTCACCACATCAGGTGTGATATTGCGTTCAACTAACTCTGGGAAGACGTCTGCGGCGTTACCTAATAAGCCAACAGAGATTGGCGTGTCTGACTCTTTAATCATTGCCATCGCTTCATCTAAGCTGGTGGCTTTTTTGTCTACATAGCCAGTACGCAAGCGGTAGTCGATTCGTGATTCATCACACTCCACTGCGATCATTGAGAAGCCAGCCATCGTTGCAGCAAGAGGTTGAGCGCCGCCCATTCCACCAAGACCGCCCGTTAGAACCCACTTGCCGTTTGCTTCACCTTGGAAGTGCTTCTTCGCGATAGCGACAAAGGTTTCGTAAGTACCTTGAACGATGCCTTGTGAACCAATGTAGATCCAGCTGCCCGCGGTCATTTGGCCGTACATCATCAAGCCTTCTTTATCGAGCTCGTTGAAGTGTTCCCAGTTCGCCCAGTGTGGAACAAGGTTCGAGTTAGCGATCAGTACGCGAGGTGCGTTTTTATGAGTCGGGAACACGCCCACAGGTTTACCTGATTGAACAAGTAAGGTTTGGTCGTCCTCTAAACGCTCTAATACTTCAACAATTTTGTCATAACATTTCCAATCACGTGCCGCGCGACCAATACCGCCATACACAACCAGTGCATGTGGGTGTTCTGCCACATCAGGGTCTAGGTTGTTCATCAGCATACGCAGTGGTGCTTCTGTTAACCAAGATTTAGCGCGCAAAGTGGTGCCGTGAGGTGCGCGAATTTCGCGAGTCGTGTCGAGACGAGGGTCACTGTTGTGGTGTTCCGTCATTTTGGAATTCCTTCTGTTTCACGTTATATCGTTGTAGTTGTAGTTGTAGTTGTAGTTATCTGTATAGCTGGATTAGTCGCTGGCCATTGCACTGGCAATATCCCAACATAAACGAGCCGCTAATCGAGCCGTTTGGCCATCGACGTCGTAGTCTGGGTTGTATTCCGCTATGTCCGCGATAATGAGTTTTTCACTGTGTTGGAAAATCTGTTCTAGAAAAGGAGCAAGCGCTTCATAGCTCACGCCTCTTGCCGCTGGTGCACTTACGCCCGGCGCAGTAGCTGCGGGGAAAACATCGAGATCAATGGTGAGATAGAGATAATCACACTCAACGATGAATTTTTGTAACTTGATCAGTTGAGCGACTTGATTCACTTGGGTCATGTTGCGGTCGTGTTCATACCACACGCCCAGTTGGTCAGCTTTGTTAAACAGCGCTTTGGTATTGCTGGCGGCACTCACACCAAGACAAGCGTAATGAAACGGCCATTGATGTGCGTGGCAGTAATCACTGATCTGGTTAAAAGGCGTGCCGGAGCTCGGTTTAACATCGGTGATGTCGCTTTCAAATTCACGAAGATCAAAGTGAGCATCAAAATTAACGATGCCGATCTTAGGATTGTGTTCTGATTGAATTTTATTTAGGTGCTCAGCGAGACCTTGGAACGTTGCCCAAGCCACCTCGTGACCACCGCCAAGGGTAATCACTTTGTTGGTTGCTAAGGCATTGGCAATCACAGAAGCACACTGTTTTTGGCTGACTTCTAATTGACCATCATTGCACTCGATATCACCAAGATCGGCGATGTGTGCGTCACTGTGCCAAGCCATATTCGCCAACGCTTGGCGTATCAAGTTAGGTGCTTGTTTCGCGCCCACGCGTCCTTTATTTCTTGCAACACCGGCATCGCTGGCAAAGCCTACCAAGGCGATATCACCGTCAGTCAGCTTGTCACTTAACTCACTACTTTGCACTTGCTTGGTAATGTGATGAACGCGAGTACCGAGTGCGCCATCTTCAAGATCATTACGTCCGGTCCACACAAAGTTATGCACGGTTGTTGCGTTCTCTTGGATACCGTTGGATTTAGATTGAGTCATGACACACCTCGCCATTAACAATGCGTTTATGCAGGTGAGGAACACCGACTTGATAGCTTAGATCTGCAGGGTGGTCGATGTTCCAGATAGCCAAATCTGCGGCATAACCGATTTCGACTTTGCCTTTGGTTTGTGACTCACCAATGGCAGCCGCCGCGTTACAAGTTACACCGCGTAGCGCTTCTTCAGGCGTCGTACCAAACAGGGTGCAGCTCATGTTCATCATCAGCGTTAAGTCTGCAAAGGGAGATGTGCCGGGGTTTAGGTCGGTCGCGATCGCCATTGGGATTTTGTGTTCACGAAGTAAAGCAATAGGTGGCTGTTGAGTCTCTTTCAAGAAGTAGAAAGCCCCGGGTAATAAGGTGGCGACTGTGCCTGATTCTGCCAGTGCTTTTACTCCGGTTTCATCAAGGTATTCAACATGGTCGACAGAGAGTGCACCGTATTTAGCTGCGAGCGCACTGCCGCCCATATTTGAAAGTTGTTCAGTGTGACCTTTAATCGCTAGCCCATGTGCTTTGGCAGCTGCAAATACACGTTCGGTTTGTTCTAAGTTGAAGCCGATAGATTCGCAGAACACGTCAACGGCATCGGCGAGCCCTTGCCCCGCAGCTTTAGGAATGATCTCTTGGCAAACCAGATCTATGTAACGATCTGGTTGTTCTTTGTATTCTGGCGGTACTGCGTGTGCTGCAAGGAGAGTGGTAGTGATCTTAATTCGGCGATGATTTTCTAACGCTTTAGCTGCACGTAACATCTTGAGTTCGTCTTCAAGTGTTAAACCATAGCCCGATTTTACTTCGATGATGGTTACGCCACTTCTTAGCAGGCCATCGAGTCTAGGTAGTGCCATTTCAACCAGTTCAGACTCTTGCGCTGCGCGTGTTGCAGTGACTGTCGCAAGAATCCCGCCGCCTTGTTTGGCGATGTCGGTGTAAGAGATACCATTCAAACGCTGTTCAAATTCGTTGGCGCGATTGCCTGCAAATACGAGGTGAGTGTGGCAATCAATCAGACCTGGGGTAACGAGCTTGTTTTTGCAATCATAGGTGATGTAATCCGCAGAGTTATCAGTGCTCGGTTGTTCTACCTCATAAGCATGAGCCTCATGGTTTGAACAAGAGATAGACACGATCTTACCGTCTTCGATAACGATATCTTGAGGGGAAGAGGGCTGATAACCGTCGGCTCCCGAACTCATGGAGACCACTCGTGCGTTTTTGAGGATCAAATTCATAATCACCTAGATCTTTGCTAAATATTAAATGTATATACAAATAAATAGGCTAAACGCTGACCTGAATCAAGTTGATGTTGCAAAAATGTGATCGGCGATCAGGATGATGTTCTTTAATCTAGAAGTATCTTGGAGCTTAATTTGTACTTAGAGCCAGGATGGTAGAGCAATGCAAAGCTGATGAGGCGTTCTTTGCTCCATGTTCTTCTATTCAAAAGAAGGCAAGGTTCTGATTCAGATAGCTTTAGTGACGTTCTGATTTGAGAATCTGGAATAATGGCTTCAACCGTGTGCTCGATAGCACTTAACGGGCAGCTTTTTGAAAGGTATTCGTTGGGCGTAGAGGTTGAAAAGTCTTGCTCTAGGTATTTTGGTGCGGCTTGAGAGTTCACCCAGCGCGCTTCCAATTGAATCGGCGCGTTGTCCGCAAAGTGGATGATTTCACTATAGAATACTTCGGCATTGATCATTACACCTAACCGTGTGGCGGTGCTTTCATCAGCCTTGATACTATCGTGCTTGATAACTTGACTAGCATACGTTTGGCCTCGGTCTTTGATCTCTTGCGCGATATTGTTGATATCAAGCAGGGGAGATTGTGCTTTTTCGTCTGGTTCACAAACAAAAGTACCCAGCCTTGGTTTCCTGATTAGCTTACCTTCAGACACCAGATCTCGAATGGCTTTATTGACCGTCATTCGACTCACATTGAACTGCTCGGTTAGTTCAAGCTCTGTGGTTATCTGGTAACCCACTGGCCAGTGACCACTACTTATATTGTCGTCTATGAACTGTTTTATCTGAAGGTAGAGCGGTGCTTTCGACATAATGAAACCTTATTTGACTATACAAATAGAGTAACGGAATTTTTCACGATTTCAACATTTCCTCGGGCAATGTGACCTTATTCAACATAGATGGGGCAAATTGCTTGATTCTGTGAGGTAAGTGTCGCAAATTGTCACGCAAGAACTATTCGTAAATCAGATAATTAGAAAGGGAAATAATATGTTTAAGAAATTAAAGGCCTCGTTGGGCATCGGTGCAGCAAAGGTTGATACTGTCTTAGATAATATTGAAGTTTTCCAAGGTGGAGAGTTGTCTGGCAATGTTCACATTGTTGGTGGTGACGTTGAGCAACAAATCGACCTGATCAACTTGGTTCTCAACACAGAAGTAAAAGTAGAAACGGAAGATAGCACCAGCTACGAAACCTTTTCACTGGGTCGTATTCAAGCCGTAGAGCCTTTCGTTATCCAACCGGACGAAACCAAACTGGTTCCATTCCGTCTTAAGTTAAATGATGAAACGCCAGTCACCGCGTTGAACGCACAAATGAACCAATGCCATGTGTGGGTTGAAACCAACCTAGATATAGGCTTCGCGATTGACCCTAAAGACCGTGACTTTATCTCCGTACACCCATTGCCAACAGTGGCTAAAATCATCCGAGGCGTGGAAGCATCAGGTATGGCAATGGTGAAAGCAGACGTAGAGAAGGGCTTCTTAAAAGGCAACAGCTTTGCTTCTCGTTCGGGTTGTTACCAAGAGATTGAATTTCGCAGCGGCGGTTTCATGAATAATAAAGAGATCGAGCTGTCATTCATCGTTGAAGGCTCAATGGTTCACTGCCTAGCAGAAATCGATCGCTCAATGAGCTTCCGTGGCGATCAATACATCTCATTCAGCTTGCCTGCGAACGCTGCCGATTCAGACATTCGTAACGCAGTCTCAAGAATCATGAATGCGTAGTTGCTCTCTCTGTTAGTCGTTACTCTTTCTATTAATAGAGACAAGACAGTACGATTTCTAAAGCCGAACTTATCCGTTCGGCTTTTTTGTATTGTAGATAAAGCCAACGAATTACTGATTGAACTATGGGTTAGGCGTTAGAAGGATCTATATAGAAGAGACATTTCAGTCATATAGTTTTGTGGTGCTGCGGGACTAACATTGTCATTTCATATTATTTCGTTACAATGCTCGGATACCTACAAATAGGGCATCTGTATTTGCTTCTATGTGGGTATATTTATTATGCATATATCCCCAATCAGCGTACTCGTTGATTGAAAGACATATATTAAACATTTTCATGTGTTGCTTGGTGTGCAACACCACTGTAAAGGACAAATAATGCCAATTATTACTCTTCCTGACGGTAGTCAGCGTCAATTTGACAACCCTGTATCAACTCTAGATGTTGCCCTATCAATCGGTCCTGGTCTTGCGAAAGCTACCATTGCTGGTCGTGTAGACGGCGAGCGTGTTGATGCTTGTGATCTTATCGAAAACGATGCAAGCCTAGAAATCATCACAGCTAAAGATGAAGTTGATGGCCTTGAAATCGTTCGTCACTCTTGTGCTCACCTTTTAGGCCACGCGGTTAAGCAGCTTTTTCCAGAAGCGAAAATGGCGATCGGTCCTACTATCGATAACGGTTTCTACTACGATATCGATCTTGAGCACTCTCTAACGCAAGACGATCTAGAAAAGATCGAAAAGCGCATGAAAGAGCTAGCGAAGACCAAATACCAGGTTGTTAAGAAGAAAGTTAGCTGGCAGGAAGCGCGCGACGCATTCGAAGCTCGCGGCGAGACTTACAAGATTGAAATCTTGGACGAGAACGTTTCTAAAGACGATCGTCCAGGCCTGTACCATCACGAAGAATACATCGATATGTGTCGTGGTCCACACGTGCCTAACATGAGCTTCTGCCAGCACTTCACTCTACTTAACGTAGCGGGTGCATACTGGCGTGGTAACAGTGACAACAAGATGCTTCAACGTATCTACGGCACTGCATTCCACGACAAGAAGGCACTTAAAGCTCACCTTGTGCGCCTAGAAGAAGCGGCTAAACGTGACCACCGTAAAATCGGTAAAGCGCTTGACCTATTCCACATGCAGCAAGAAGCACCAGGCATGGTGTTCTGGCACCACAACGGTTGGACTATCTTCCGTGAGCTAGAAGTATTTATTCGTCAAAAACTGACTGAGTACGATTACCAAGAAGTTAAAGGCCCATTAATGATGGACCGTGTTCTTTGGGAACGCTCTGGTCACTGGGATAAGTACGCTGAAGCGATGTTCACTACTTCTTCAGAGAACCGTGAATACGCTATCAAGCCAATGAACTGTCCTGGTCACGTTCAAATCTTCAACCAAGGTTTGAAATCTTACCGTGATCTACCGCTACGTATGGCTGAGTTCGGCTCATGTCACCGTAACGAGCCGTCTGGCGCACTTCACGGCATTATGCGTGTTCGTGGCTTCACTCAAGATGATGCTCACGTATTCTGTACTGAAGACCAAGTTCAACAAGAAGTTAAAGCTTGTATTGAAATGGTTTACGATACTTACACAACTTTCGGCTTCGAAAGCATCGTTGTTAAGCTATCTACTCGTCCAGAACAGCGTGTAGGTTCAGACGAAATGTGGGACCGTGCAGAGGCTGACCTTAAGCAAGCGCTAGAGGCAATGGACATTGCATACGAGATTCAAGAAGGCGAGGGTGCGTTCTACGGACCTAAGATTGAATTTACTTTGCATGATTGTTTGGACCGCGCTTGGCAATGTGGTACAGTGCAGCTCGATTTTGCATTACCAGAACGTTTAGGTGCTACTTACGTAGGTGAAGATAACGAGCGTCACACGCCAGTTATGATCCACCGCGCGATTTTAGGTTCACTAGAACGCTTCATTGGTATTCTTATTGAAGAATACGCTGGCTTCTTCCCAACGTGGTTGGCGCCAGAACAAGCAGTTGTAATGGGCATTACAGACAAACAGTCTGAATATGTACAAGAAATTACGAAAAAACTGCAAAAAAGTGGATTTAGAGTCAAAGCAGACTTGAGAAATGAGAAGATTGGCTTTAAAATCCGCGAACATACTTTGAAACGTGTACCGTTCATGCTTGTGTGTGGTGACCAAGAAATGGAAGCCGGCGAAATTGCAGTACGTACACGTAAAGGTAAGGACCTTGGCAAATTTAAAGTGGATGACTTTATTTCATACATCCAAGCCGAGGTTTCAAGCCGTAAGCTCAATCTGGAGGAATAGCTATTAAAGGCGGAAGACGTGGCCAACAACCGGCCAAACAAAACCAGCACCGTTTAAACGGTGACATTCGTGGCGTTCGTGAAGTGCGTCTAACTGGCGCAGACGGCGAAGCTGTTGGTGTAGTATCAATCGCTGAAGCGATGGAAGCTGCAAATGAAGCTGGTATGGATCTTGTAGAGATCAGCCCTAACGCCGAGCCGCCAGTTTGTCGTGTGATGGACTACGGTAAGTTCCTCTTCGAGAAGAGCAAAGCTGCGAAAGAGCAGAAGAAGAAGCAAAAGCAGGTTCAGATCAAGGAAATTAAATTCCGACCTGGAACTGATATTGGAGACTATCAGGTAAAACTACGCAACCTGACTGGTTTCCTAGAAGACGGCAACAAAGTGAAGGTAACAATTCGCTTCCGTGGCCGCGAAATGGCTCACCAAGAAATCGGTGTTGACGTTCTTAATCGTTTGAAAGCGGATACTGAAGAATTTGCAGTAGTCGAATCTTTCCCAACGAGAATTGAAGGTCGCCAGATGATCATGGTGTTGGCCCCTAAAAAGAAGTAATTAACGGCTTTGCAAGTAATTGAACCCTGCAGCCTCAGGTTGCGGGGTTTTATTCGCCCTAATTACTATGTTATTAACAACTCAACAATGCGGAGTTATTCATCATGCCTAAGATGAAAACCAACAAAGGTGCTGCTAAGCGTTTCCAGAAAACTGCTGGTGGTATTAAGTTTAAGCACGCTGGTAAACGTCACATCCTGACTAAGCGTACTACTAAGAACAAGCGTCAGCTACGTCCGAACTCGATCCTTCCTAAATGTGAAGTTGCTCAAGTTCTACGTATGATGCCATACGCTTAATTCTTTTTAGTTTATAAATTCGTTTAGTTTAGGAGAAGCATAATGCCTCGCGTAAAACGTGGTGTACAAGCTCGTGCACGTCATAAGAAAGTTCTAAAACAAGCTAAAGGTTACTACGGAGCACGTTCACGTGTTTACCGCGTAGCTTTCCAAGCAGTTACCAAAGCTGGTCAATACGCTTACCGTGACCGTCGCAACAAGAAACGTCAATTCCGTCAACTTTGGATTGCACGTATCAACGCGGCATCTCGTCAAAATGGTCTATCTTACAGCCGTTTCATCAATGGCCTAAAGAAAGCATCTATCGAGATCGACCGTAAGATTCTTGCTGACATCGCAGTATTCGACAAAGCAGCATTTGCTGTTCTAGTTGAAAAAGCGAAAGCATCTCTATAATTTAGAGTTAGCTTAAAGGTTTAAGAAAAGGAGAACTTCGGTTCTCCTTTTTTATTGCCTGTAATTTGGCTTTGCCATACTCTCTCGCATCTCGCATCTCGCATCTCGCATCTCGCATCTCGCATCTCGCATCTCGCATCCCGCACCTAATTTTTATTCGCTTGAACACGCATTCTGGTATATAAACATTTACCTAACCTTTAAATGTAAAGCGACCGAAATAAATGACCGCACCGACCACTATGACGTTCTTCGAACGTTTTGAAACTGACATCCTATCTGGCAAGAAGACGATTACTATTCGTGATGAATCTGAGCGAGACTACCAGCCAGGCAGTGTTGTGGAAGTATCGACGCTAGAGCAAGACCGTGTGTTCTGTAATCTTAAGATCATCAGCGTTGAGCCAATTTTGTTTGATGACTTAGGTGAGTTCCATGCTCAGCAAGAGAACATGACGCTGCAAGTACTGAAAGACGTGATTCAAGATATCTACCCGGGTATCTCTCAACTGTATGTGGTTTATTACGAGCTTGTGTAGCCCGCTTTAAATAGAATTTGTTGATCAATACTGCGTCTAACGCAGAGCAATGATAAAGGGAAGCCACAATGAGTGAATTACAGAGCGAAACAGTTCAGCAAATTTTGCTTCAACTTTATTGTCGTGAGCAAAATGAGCAGCCGTTAATCTCTAGAACTGATCTCGACATTGCTCTTTATGATAGCGAAGGCTTTCTAGCGTGGCGTGACACAAGGCGTAACTTTACGGTCAGTGATATCGAGAATCGAGTTTGGGTGAAGAGCTGCCCCGGCGGTTACATCACTGAAGTGCACTTCAATGCTGACGGTTCTTTGATTGAATATCGTTTGTTCGACCGATTTGAAACAACAGGGCAGTGGCAACTAAAAGACGGTTTGTTACACGTCGAGATTCTGAAGGGTGAGAACTGCTACCAGTTTGCTGTTGTGGCTCGTGCTGACCTTAATATTCACTCTGCGGTTGAGTATAAGAGCGGAGAGCTGCATTCGTACTTGAAGCTTGTTCAAGTTGAAAGCTAAACGCTGGTTCGTTTAATTAGCATATAAAAAAGCCAACAGTGATGTTGGCTTTGTTGTCTTCAATCTGACTGAATACTTCTATTAAGCTTCGAAGTTCGCCAATCGAGTATAAAGCTCGCTGTCTTGATCTTGCTTTGCACAAATCGTCAGTAGGTCTTCAATAAAGTACTTCAATGCACGTGCTTCAATTCGGCGAATACCTTGTTGCTGTTCTTCAGTTAGGTAGCCGTAGATAGTCGCAGCGCCAAAGTCACCAAAGATCATCTGACCTTGTTCGTTCACTAAAGTGTTGTGAGCGTATAGATCACCATGAGAGACTTTATTGGCATGAAGGTGTTCAAACACATCAATCATCTGCTCTGTAATGCTATTGATTTGAGCAATTGAAAGTTCGAAACCTTCTGGGAAAGTATCACGCGTGCAAGTCTCGAGTGTTGGTGGTAGCCCTAGGTTGTAGTAGCTGTTTGGAATGAGTTCCATCACCAAAGCTAGGTAATCTTGTTCCTCTACTTGGGCGATAGATTTTACCAAGTTGTTATGGTGTCCAGCCTGCAAGCACGCTTCCAGTTCATCATGTGGGTAGCCGTCACTGGTGACTTCGCCTTTAAACACTTTAACCGCCACTTCCTGTGGAAAATCGAAGTCGCTGTTTAGCCAGCTTGCATGCGAGATCACGCCAGATGCGCCTTGGCCAAGTACTTGATTCAGTGAGTAGCATTGCGAGCTTACAGCAGGCACGCTATCTAAGCTGCTAGGGTGTTTGCAAAACGGGTTACCCGCAAACGCTAGCCAAGCCAGTTTTGGTAGCTTGATAAGGAACTCAGGGAATTCAGTCAACTGGTTTGCAGACAGGCGAACTAGCTCAAGGCTTGATAGGTTTTCCATGCTTTCTGGTAACACGCGAATCTTGTTACCCGCCAATGCCAGTTTCTGTAGTCGTGGTCTTTCACCTAGTGAGCTTGGCAGAATCTCAATTTCATTGTCGGTCAGGATCAACCAACGCAGTTGAGTAGGCAGAGATTGCTCGCTAACGGTTTTGATTTGATTGGTTTTGAAGCCAACCATTTCAAGCTTAGGAAGTGACCCCAGAACATCAGGCAGGTGCGTAAACAGGTTATTCGACGCGAAGAAAATACGCAGGTTAGTTAGCTTTGATAACTCGGCTGGTAGGTCTGACAGCTGATTACCTGAAAGGTCTAGGATCTCAAGAGAATCTGCAAGCTCTATGATTTCTAGAGGAAACTCGGTGAGACTTTCCGACAGTTTTAAGCGCTTAATACCTTTAAGTTGCCCTGATTTTAATTGTTCTAGAGTATGCAAACCTTAGCCTTATGAATAGATGTTCGAGGCGCGTAGTTTACTTGTCTCAATCAAGAAAGGCGAGTATCCGGAAGAATACTCGCTTAACTAAACTAAGTGAACGAATTTACGAAGGTTAAAGCTGGATATGGTTTTGGCTAACGCCGACCTCCTCAACAAAATCGCTATCATGACTGACCAAGATGAATGCGCCTTGGTATTCACGCAGAGCCGAAGCCAATATTTGCTTCGAGTCTATGTCCAAGTGATTGTCTGGTTCATCAAGCAAAAGAAGTGGGGCATCCTGTTTATGGCTGACGATCAACATCGCCAGCTTCATTTTCTCGCCACCACTGAGGTGATCGACTTTTCGATATACCGAGTCACGCCTGAATCCAATTCCCGCTAGCAGTGTTCGCGCGTCGCTCTCTGTTAATACAAAGCTATGCGTTATTAAACTATCGAACATCGTATCGTTGGTGTCTAACAGGCCAAAGTGTTGATCCAAATAGATGGTCGCCCCTAAGCGCTTAATCGAGCCTTTATAATTGGCGTGTTGACCGTGAATCGCTTTTAACAGTGTCGACTTTCCACACCCGTTAGCACCGGTTAGATAACACCGTTCCCCTTGTGATAAAGAGAAACTGATTGGCGCACCAGAGCCGTAAATAAGGCGGCAGTTTTCAACGGTTAACAAAGAGCTCTTTTTACTGTTATTACTCTGTTGTAGATACAAGGCCTGTGGTTTTAGTTGTTCCTTTTGTTCTTTAAGAGATTGAAGCTTATGTTGGTTTTGGTCCTTTAAGTTCTTTTGACTAGTGGCTGATGCTCCTTGCGTTCGTCCTGCTTTATCTTTCATCGCATCCAATAATATCTTGGGTTGGCTACCGGACTTTCTGAGTCGATTACCTTGAGACTCACGTTGCTGTGCTTTTTCCTTATTAGCTTGAGCTTGGCGCTCCAGTCGTTTCTTTTCGGATTGGTGATGTGCAATCTGTTTATCTAGTGCATCGGCCTGATTCGACATTTGTTTGAAGTAGTCATCGTAGTTTCCTTTATAGAAACGTAACCCCAAACTGTTGAGATGGTAGATACCTTCCATTTGTCTCAATAAGCTTCGATCATGGCTGACGACAAGTACCTTACCTTCAAACAACTGGCATTGTTCTAGTAGCCAATTGCGTCCGTCGTTATCCAAATGGTTCGAAGGCTCATCGAGGATCAGTATGTCGTTATTTGATACGAATAGCTGATGAAGCTGTAACAGGGCGAGTTGCCCACCACTCAAAGAGCAACAAAGTGTGTTCAAATCACGAGTGATCTTTAATGTACCTAGCAACTGCTGGGTACGCGCCTCCAAATCCCAATCATCGCCAACGATATTGAAGTGCTGCAGTTCACAGCTACCTTGTTCTATGGCGCTTAACGCTTCTAACTTTTCGGTGAGTCCTAAGAAGTCAGCGATGGTGATGTTGGTATCCAGTAGCGTTGATGGTAACTGAGAGTAAAAGCCGATTGAACCTTGGCGCGAAACACTGCCCGTTGTGGGCTGTTTTTGTCCAACGAGCAACGAAAGTAACAATGACTTTCCAGCCCCATTTCTTCCGACTAGGCCTGTGAGGCGAGTGCTCAAATTAAAGGTGATGTTTTTGAATAACCACTCACCAGTATCGAGTTGGAATGAGAGATTATTGGCTAATATAGTCGGCATAGAAATACCTCCCTTTACGTGTAAACGAGTAAAAGGGGTGAGGCGCTTTTCTGTGCAAGCTCCTGCTGGATGCTAACAACAGATCGCCAAAGGCGTTACTTAGATAGATTACCAATGAAAGAGAGAAAGCGGTATTGAGATGGTTCCTGTCTTTGAGGTACTGATCTTAAAGATGTTTGTTTGTCAAAAAACGGATCTTTAAGAGCTTGATTTGTCGTGAAAATAGATGATGAAGTAACGCCCACTAACCCCGAGTGTCCAAATGATTTTTATAAAAATAAATCGGATGTCAGGATGTTAGTACTTCATTATGGCGTTATTCTCTTTTGAAATGATGGTGGGATGGTACTGAAAGAACGTACTCTGAGTCAATATGTTGAGGTGATTAAATTGTGTTCAAATAATTAAAGCGCCTTTGTGGCGCTTTAGTGATCATTATTGGAAATCAGTTGAGTCTAGAACTTATATCTTTGGGTTTAGAGCTTAGAGCTTAGAGCTTAGAGCCTAGAGCCTTGGGCTTAAAGCTACTTGGTTTGCCCACCAACGGCGCGCCAACACATATCAAAGCTATCGTTGATGTACTTCGATGTTTGCTCTGGTGGAGACTCGCTTTGTTCAATCAGCCAGTTTGCACAAATCAGAAAGTGGCTATGAATGAAGTGTCTAACAAGGTTAATGTCCAACACCATCAATTCACCATCTTGTTGCCCTTTCAAAATGATCTCGTCTAGCGATGCGAACATCTGTGAAACAATCACTTCTCGAGTTTGAGTCGTTGGGTCGAAATGAACATTGGTGAAGAACTTCATCGCAACCGGATTCTCTAATGCCCACTCAATTCCTGTGATCCACATGAACTTAAAGGTTTGGTAGCGATCTTCTACAGCCACATCAGTGTGCGGTTGAAGGGTCGAGAATAGCTCTAGCTTCAGCTCGCGAAACAGTTCATCAATCAATAGAGATTTATTCTCGAAGTGGTGGAACAACGTCGCTTTTGCCACGCCGGCTGTTTTCGCTATTTGTCCGGTAGATGTGCCCTCTAGCCCTTGTTGAGAGAAGAGCAGGAGTGCAGCATCTAGGATTTTTTGTCTTTTGGTGATCATCTATTGAGTACTTTGAACATCAGTTTCTTGATTGGGTTGTTGTAAGGAGGATGCATTAACTTGGTGAAGTTGATTTTTCCTCTACTTAGAACGGTTTTGGCATGGCTAAGGGTCTTGAAGCCCTCAATGCCGTGATAGTGTCCCATGCCTGAAGGGCCGATGCCACCGAATGGTGCGTCTTCTGCAGCCACATGCACCAAAGAATCATTAATACACACGCCGCCAGAGTGCGTGTCTGATAAAAGCTTGTCTTGGGTTTCTTTATTATGGCTCATTAGGTACAGAGCCAGTGGGCGTTCTCTCTCTGTGATGTAATTGATTGCTTCTTCGATGGAATCATAAGGCACGATAGGCAAAACAGGACCAAACAGCTCTTCTTGCATCGCGAGCATCTCATCGTTCACTTCGGTGAGAAGGTGCGGCGTCATTCTGTGGTTTACATCGTCTTGTGCTTGTTCGGTTACCGTGTGAATAACCGCGCCTTTGGCTTGTGCGTCTTCAATGACACCTTTCAAGCGATTGTATTGGCGCATGTTGATCACTGAGGTTAAGTCTTTGCTCTCAATACCGGCTTTATAAAGCTTCTTGAAATAACGCTTATAGGCTGTGATGAACTCGTCTGATTTTTCTCGCGGCAATAAGATGTAATCAGGCGCTACACATATCTGGCCAGCGTTTAGACTCTTGGCAAACAAGATACGTTCAACAGCGTCAGCCACATCAAAGTCAGGGGCAATGATGGTTGGAGATTTGCCGCCTAATTCCAAGGTAACTGGTGTTAAGTTGTTAGCCGCTGCTCTCATAACGTGTTTACCCACAGCGGTTGAGCCTGTGAAAAGGATATGGTCAAACGGCAGTTGGCTAAATTTAGCGGAAACGTCAGCTTCGCCTTCGATAATCGCAACCTGATCTTCACTAAAGCCTTCGGCCAACATCGCTTTTAAAACTCGGTTGGTCGCTGGAGTAAACTCCGACATCTTGAGCATCGCCGTGTTGCCCGCTGCTAACGCTGTGATCAGAGGGCCTAAAGAGAGCATGACTGGGAAGTTCCAAGGCACGATGATACCAACCACACCTACTGGCTGATAATGCACAGTAATCTTGGCTGGTGTTAGCATCAAGCCGGCTTTTCGACGTGAAGGCTTCAACCACTTCTTCAGGTTTTTATCACTGTAATTGATCTGGTGTAGGGAAGGGGTGATGTCAGCAATTAAGCTGTCGTGCTCTGCTCGATGGCCATAATCTTCAGATACTGCCTCAATTAACTGCTCTTGGTAGCGCATTAATAGTTTTTTCAAGACTGAGAGATCATTTCGTCTCTGATCAAGTGTTGGATTAACGTTGTTACGGTAGTGATCTTGTTGTCGGTTGAATATTTGATCCATGTCGTTGGTGCTCGACGTGTTTGGTTCAAGGTCTAGATTATGGCTCATAGTATCCCCTAAATTCGAAGGCTGACCGATTGGTTGGTCAGTTAAAATTACAAGAAGATTGAACCGAATACAAGATATGCGCGAGAAAAGTTCAAAAATTGAGCGGTTACAACATTGAAGTGAGCGAGTTCTAGTAGGAAGAATGAAGTGTTTATCGGCATCGAATCGCGGGACACAAGCTGTGTTGGTGATAGCGAGAGTTCAGATTGTGAAGTGCTTATATTTGTCACAACTCTGACTTAACCTCACTCAATTTACTAAAAATCTTTTGGTTTCTGCACATTTTTTCTCCCTAATTTAATGTGAGAAATTGCTTTATATTTAATGCGCTTCAGCCTGTTTTTTACCCTAAAACCTTGTAATTCCTTACCTGTCATTTTAAGTCGATCTGTCGATAAAAAAACGTAATCGTCACCACAAATATCAATGGTTGGACTCGCTCTTAATAATATCGGTTAATGCAGCCAACAAATCGTTTTTAAACGCTTTTTGTTGGGTTATACCTCGCTATTCCAAAGAGGTATCTTCTGTCGATGGCCCTATAGTGTGAGGTCTCTAGAATTGGAAAATTCGGTTAATTTGGAACGCATCCGTGCTGAGTATAATGTAAAGCACTGGAGCCAAGGTTTTTATGGAATTGATGATAACGGTGAGGTGTATGTTTCACCGAGCGAGACGGATCATCAAGTCCCACTAAGTAAGATCGTAAAACAGTTAGAGCAAAGAAATATTGGTTTACCTGCTCTTGTGCGTTTTCCTCAAATAGTGCATCAACGTGTGCACAATATCTGTAACGCATTTAACCAAGCGATCGACGAATATCAGTACGACAATCGTTACCTACTTGTTTATCCGATTAAAGTTAACCAACAAAAAGAAGTGGTTGATGAGATCTTAGCGAGCCAAGCTCAATTAGAGCAAAAGCAGCTAGGACTAGAGGCGGGCAGCAAACCTGAACTATTAGCGGTACTGGCGTTGGCTCAAAAAGCGAGCTCTGTGATCGTGTGTAACGGTTACAAAGACAGAGAATACATCCGCCTTGCACTGATTGGCGAGAAGCTAGGGCACAAGGTTTTTATCGTTCTAGAGAAGCTGTCAGAGCTTGATCTTGTTCTTTCTGAAGCGAAAGCTCTGGGTGTGAAACCTCGTTTGGGTTTACGTATCCGTCTTGCTTCTCAAGGCGCAGGTAAATGGCAAGCAAGTGGTGGTGAGAAGTCGAAGTTTGGCCTGTCTGCATCACAAGTGCTTACTGTTATCGAACGCTTGAAAGCCGAAGACCAGCTGGATGTACTTGAACTTGTGCACTTCCACCTAGGTTCGCAAATGGCGAACATTCGTGATGTGCGAAATGGTGTGAGTGAAGCGGCTCGTTTCTACTGTGAACTGCGTGATATTGGAGCTCAACTGAAGTTCTTGGATGTTGGTGGCGGTTTGGCGGTCGATTACGACGGCACACGCAGTCAATCTTCTAACTCAATGAACTACGGCTTGCTTGAGTACGCTCGTAACATCGTGATGACAGTAGGGGACATTTGTAAGCTCTACAATCAGCCACAACCTGTGATCATTTCAGAATCTGGTCGCTCACTGACAGCGCACCATGCTGTGTTGATCACCAACGTGATTGGTACTGAAAGCTACTCACCGGAAGACATGGCTGCGCCTGAAGCTGACGCTCCAATGTTGCTAAACAACATGTGGAAGAACTTCTTAGAGCTCGATGCTGGTAATGATGACCGTGCGTTGATTGAGATCTATAACGACACTCAGAGCGATATTGCAGAAGCGCACAACCAATTTGCGACCGGTATGCTGAATCTTCAGCACCGTGCTTGGGCAGAGCAGATGTCTTTGCGTATTAACTACGAACTTAGCTCTCGTATGAGTACTAAGAACCGTTACCACCGTCCTATTTTGGATGAGTTGAGCGAGCGTTTAGCCGACAAGTTCTTCGTGAACTTCTCGCTGTTCCAATCTTTACCAGATGCTTGGGGTATTGATCAGGTATTCCCTGTATTACCTCTAAGTGGTTTGGATAATGCGGATGAGCGACGCGCTGTAGTACTGGATATCACCTGTGATTCTGACGGTACGATTGATCAGTACGTTGATGGCCAAGGTATTGAAACAACGCTGCCAGTTCCTGCGTGGAACCCAGATGAACCATACCTGATGGGCTTTTTCTTAGTCGGCGCATATCAAGAGATCTTGGGCGATATGCACAACCTATTTGGTGATACCCACAGTGTCGTGGTGAATGTTGATGAAAGTGGTCAAGCGAATATCGACTACATCAATGAAGGCGATACGGTTGAAGACATGATGCGTTATGTTCATATCGATACGGATCTGATTCGTCAGAACTACAAAGATTTGGTCACCGCGAAAGTACCAGCGCAAGAGCAGCAAAGCGTACTTGAAGAGTTAGAGCAAGGCTTGATGGGTTACACCTATCTTGAGGATTTTTAATGAACGATCTATTTACGAAACCAGATTACTCGTTGTACTCCAATGCGATGACGTTTATGCGTCGTCCATTGGTGCAAAACCCAATCGACAACGATGCTGATGTGGTTGTGTTGGGCGCGCCGTTAGATATGGCGACGTCTGGTCGTCCGGGTGCTCGTATGGGACCTGATGCGATTCGTCGTGCGTCAGTAAACTTGGCGTGGGAAGGTAAAAAATTCCCTTGGGACTTCAATGTATTTGAACACACCTCGGTCATTGATGCTGGCGACCTTGTGTTTGATTGCGGTGATGCAGAAGACCTAACTCAACGTTTAGAAGCAGCTGCTGATGCGATTCTAAACAGTGGTAAAACTCTGTTAGGTTTAGGTGGCGATCACTTCATTACACTGCCTTTGTTAAGAGCATATGGCAAGAAGTACGGTGAGATGGCTCTGATTCACTTCGACGCGCACACTGACACTTACAGTCAGGGTAGTCGTTACGATCACGGTACTATGTTCTACCATGCGCCAAATGAAGGTTTAATTTCGCCTGAACATTCAGTGCAAATTGGTATTCGTACAGAGTACAAGCAGGAAGGGCACGGCTTTAACGTTATTAACGCGATGCAAGCGAACGACATGAGCGTGGACGAGATCATTGCTCAAGTGAAAGGTATTGTTGGTAATAAGCCAGTGTACTTAACGTTTGATATCGATTGTCTGGATCCTGCTTTTGCTCCGGGTACCGGCACACCAGTATGTGGTGGTTTGAACTCAGATAAAGTGCTCAAAATCATCCGTGGCTTACAGGGTATCAACATGGTTGGTATGGACGTTGTAGAAGTGTCTCCTGCCTATGACCAAAGCGAAATTACGGCATTGGCTGGTGCGACGATTGCTCTCGAGCTGCTTTACGTCTGGACTGCAAATCGCCTTGCTAAATAGTTGTGTGTCATTGCTAACAGCATAACGCTATATACTGATTTTAAAGCCCACTAAGGTTCAACTTAGTGGGCTTTTTTTGGATACCTCGAAATATCCATTTGCAACTTCTACTCATTGTCCCTGCATACCCATTCAATACTCTAACTGTTGTATATGTAATTGGCGCCATATACGGTGTTTGAACAGTTTCTCATCAGCTTTATGCTGCACCTTGTCTCAAATATGGGATTTAGTTCTTCTTTGGGGTTTAGGTATATATCGACCCTATCAATCGCCCATAAATCCTAATGATTTATCAACTTTATTACTGTATATATTTATAAAAATTTGAGGTGTAATTAAGGTGTGCGTTTTATTGCACATTAATCAACACCCTATAAACTTTTGCTTAGTCCATGAACAAACTAAAGTGAATGCCTAGATTTGTGAAAAGAAGTCACTTCGCACAGACATGACATTTCGGATAAGGAAGACTAGGCTTAAAGTTAAGTAAACTATAAAAAAAACAGGCGAAACGGAACTGACTCATCACATACATCAGTCTACGTAATTGATTGTTAATGCAGAGAATAAGTTCTGAATATAATTTAAGCCTGAAACCGTTATTACTATCATTTTCACGATGTTGGGCAATACAGCATTTTGTGACCTCGGGGGATATATGGGTATTGAAGTTTCGCGCCAAGCTGCAGTTGTAGAGGCAGTGAGTGGAGAAGTCATTGCGGTTAAGTCTGATGGAAGCGCACGAAAAATTTCAGTTGGCGATATTATTCGTGAAAACGAGATTGTTATCACTGCAAACCAAGCAGAGCTGTTATTAGGTAACCCAAACGGTGTCACTGAGGTGGCAAGTAATTGTGTTGGCTGTGTTGATCAAGACTTAGTGTGGGCTGATGCTCCTATCGCTGGAGAAGTTAATTTTGACTTACAGCAAGCCGATGCAGGAGATTTTGATGATGATGAATTTGCTGCTATCCAAGAAGCCATTTTAGGTGGTGCCGATCCGACCCAAATCTTAGAAGCAACGGCTGCGGGGGGCGGATTAGGTTCTGCAAACGCTGGCTTTGTGACGATTGACTACAACTACACCGAAACTCATCCGTCGACATTTTTTGAGACCGCAGGTCTAGCAGAACAAACGGTTGATGAAGACCGAGAAGAGTTCAGAACAATAACCCGTTCATCGGGCGGTCAATCAATCAGTGAAGTGCTCACCGAAGGCTCCATTTCTGGCAATACCTACCCCCAATCTATTACAATTACCGAAACGATTATTGCTGGTAGTTTAGCGCTCTCCCCTGATTCTTTTGTTCCAGAAGCACTGTCTCTCGCTTCGCTACTCACAGAGCTAAACAGTGATATTACTTCAAGTGGTCAACCCGTTACGTTTACTTATGATGCGGCGACGAACTCTATCATTGGTGTTCAAGGCACCGATGAAGTATTACGCATCGACATCGATGTTGTTAGTGTTGGAAACAACGCTGAGCTTTCATTGACCACAACGATTTCTCAACCAATTGATCACGTAACGTCTGTTGGTGGCGGTCAGGTTTCTTACACTGGCGATCAAATAGATATTGCCTTTGATATTCAAGGTGAAGACACCGCTGGGAACCCGCTAGCAACACCCGTTAACGCACAAGTTTCAGTGTTTGACGGGATAGATCCGTCTGTTGAAAGTGTCAATATCACTAACGTTGAAACTAGCAGCGCGGCAATCGAAGGGACGTTCTCAAATATTGGTAGTGATAACCTTCAATCAGCCGTATTTGATGCAAGTGCACTGGACCAGTTTGATGGGTTGCTCAGTGATAATCAAAACACGCTTGCGAGACTTTCTGATGATGGAACAACGATTACTCTGTCCATCCAAGGTCGAGGTGAGGTTGTTCTCACTATCTCTCTAGATACCGATGGCACCTATAAATTCGAGCAGTCTAATCCGATAGAACAAGTGGGTACCGATTCACTGACGTTCGCTTTGCCAATCACGATTACCGATTTTGACCAAGATGTTGTAACCAATACGATCAACATTGCCATTACTGATGGCGATAGCCCTGTTATTACTAATGTTGACAGTATTGATGTTGATGAAGCGGGCATTGTTGGCGGCTCACAAGAGGGCACGGCGCCAGTGTCTGGCACTGGCAGTATCACCGCGGACATTTTTGAAAGTGACATCATTGACCATTATGAGCTAGAACCCACTGAATTTAATACTAATGGCACCTTGGTTTCAAATGGCGAGGCTGTGCTACTTGAGTTGATTGATGAAACCAACGGTGTAAGAACTTACGAAGGTTATGTTGAGGTCAATGGATCGAGAATTACTGTCTTTGACGTTAAAGTTGATAGTCCGTCATTGGGGAACTATGAATTCACTCTGTACGAAGAGCTTTCGCACCAAGGCGTTGAAGATGCGG
The DNA here is from genome assembly GCF_041468865.1 of Vibrio sp. 10N.286.52.C3. Taxonomy (NCBI): domain Bacteria; kingdom Pseudomonadati; phylum Pseudomonadota; class Gammaproteobacteria; order Vibrionales; family Vibrionaceae; genus Vibrio; species Vibrio sp. 10N.286.52.C3. The sequence continues at coordinate 88,888 of NZ_JBFRJM010000032.1, forward strand.
TATTAACTTTTGCACTGCCAATTTATGCCGTTGATGCGGATGGAGATCGTTCTGCACTATCTGGCGGTTCGAACACACCAGAAGCCGCTGAGATTCTCGTTAATGTAAAAGATGATGTACCAGTGATGACAGCACCTACAGGGGAAACAGTTGTCGATGAAGACGATCTTACTGGTATTGGTTCAGATCAATCTGAAGATACCATTATTAATGGATTATTCACGGTTGATGAAGGCGCCGATGGCGTTGCGAAGTATGAACTGGTTGATGAAGATTTGGTTCTGACTGGCTTAACCTCTGATGGAGAAAGTCTAGAGTGGCAAGCTGTTTCACAAAACGGCACAACATTTACTTACGTTGCTCAAACTGCAACGAGTAATGAAGCGGTGTTCGAGATTATTTTCGATACCTCAGATAACAGTTATCAATTCGAACTGTTTAAACCAATTAAGCACCCTGGTGGCGCGGCTGAAAACACGATTGACCTTAATTTCTCTGTTGTGGCTGAAGATTCCGACCAAGATAAATCGAATGCGGTCGATCTGCAGATCACGGTGACGGATGATGTGCCAACCATCACTGATACGACTGTTGCGAGTACGTTTGTCGTTGATGAAGATGATTTAGGCACTGTTGTCGCTCAGGCGACAGGCTCGTTTGTTACCACAGAAGGTGCTGACCAAGCTGAGGTTTACGAACTACGCAATATCTCAACGCTGGAAGCGACGCTATCGTCGGGCAATGAAGGTATTAAGATCACTGAGATCACAGGTGCTGCTAACACGACCACCTACCAAGGCGCAACTGACGCGAGCGGAACGCCAATCTTCACATTAGTGCTGACCGATGATGGTGCTTACACGTTTACATTGCTTGGTCCTCTCAATCACGCTACGACACCGAGCAACCTCGATACATTAACCATACCGTTCGATGTTGTTGTTGTTGATCGTGATGGGGATGACTCTAACCAATATGTATTGCCAATCGAGGTGCTTGATGGTGCGCCAGTAATGACGGCGCCGACTGGTGAAATGGTTGTCGATGAAGACGATCTTACTGGTATTGGTTCAGATCAATCTGAAGATAGCATTATTAACGGGTTATTCACGGTTGATGAAGGCGCCGATGGTGTTGTGAAGTATGAACTGGTCGATGAAGATTTGGTTCTTACTGGCTTAACCTCTGATGGAGAAAGTTTAGAGTGGCAAGCTGTGTCGCAAAGCGGCACAACATTTACTTACGTTGCTCAAACAGCAACGAGTAGTGAAGCGGTGTTCGAGATTATTTTCGATACCTCAGATAACAGCTATCAATTCGAACTGTTTAAACCACTTAAGCACCCTGATGGCTCTGATGAAAACACGATTGACCTTAACTTCTCTGTTGTGGCAGAAGATTTCGACCAAGATAAATCGAATGCGATCGATCTGAAAATCACGGTGACGGATGATGTGCCAACCATCACTGATACGACGGTTGCGAGTACGTTTGTCGTTGATGAAGGCGATTTAGGCTCTGTTATCGCTCAGGCGGCAGGCTCGTTTGTTACCACGGAAGGTGCAGACCAAGTAGAGGCTTACGAACTACGTAATATCTTGACTCTGGAATCGACGCTATCGTCGGGCAATGAAGGTATTAAGATCACTGAGATCACAGGTGCGGCTAACACGACCACCTACCAAGGCGCAACGGACCCAGGCGGAACGCCAATCTTCACATTAGTGCTGACTGATGACGGTGCTTATACGTTTACTTTACTTGGCCCTCTCAATCACGCTACGACACCAAATAACCTCGATACATTAACAATACCGTTTGATGTTGTTGCTGTTGATGGTGACGGCGATGATTCTAACCAATATGTATTGCCAATTGAGGTGCTCGATGATGCGCCAACTATCACTGATACGACTGTTGGGAGTACATTTGTCGTTGATGAAGACGATTTAGGCTCTGCTGTCGCTCAGGCGACAGGCTCGTTTGTTACCACTGAAGGTGCAGACCAAGTAGAGGTTTACGAACTGCGTAATGTCTCAGCGCTTGAAGCGACATTAACCTCTGGAACTGAAGCGATTTCTATTACAGAAATCACAGGGGCGGCTAACACAACGACCTATCAAGGTACGACGACAAGCGGGACTCCTATCTTCACGCTCGCGCTAGCGAATGATGGCTCTTATACCTTTACGTTGTTAGGTCCTCTAAATCATCCTACAAGTCCGAATTCCAACACCTTAACGATTCCATTCGATGTCGTTGCGGTTGATGGTGATGGCGATGATTCTAACCAATATGTATTGCCAATCGAGGTGCTCGATGATGCGCCAGTAATGACGGCGCCGACTGGTGACATGGTTGTCGATGAAGACGATCTTACTGGCATTGGTTCAGATCAATCTGAAGATACCATTATTAATGGGTTATTCACGGTTGATGAAGGTGCCGATGGTGTTGTGAAGTATGAACTGGTTGATGAAGATTTGGTTCTGACTGGCTTAACCTCTGATGGAGAAAGTTTAGAGTGGCAACCTGTGTCGCAAAGCGGCACAACATTTACTTACGTTGCTCAAACAGCAGCGAGTAATGAAACTGTGTTCGAAATTATTTTCGATACCTCAAACAACAGCTATCAGTTTGAACTGTTTAAACCTCTCAAGCACCCTGATGGTGCCGATGAAAACGTGATTAACCTTAACTTCTCTATTGTTGCAGAAGATTTCGACCAAGATAAATCGAATGCGATCGATCTGAAGATCACGGTGACGGATGATGTGCCAACCATCACTGATACGACGGTTGCGAGTACGTTTGTCGTTGATGAAGGCGATTTAGGCTCTATTGTCGCTCAGGCGACAGGCTCGTTTGTTACCACGGAAGGTGCAGACCAAGTAGAGGCTTACGAACTACGTAATATCTCAACGCTAGAAGCGACGCTATCGTCGGGCAATGAAGGTATTAAGATCACTGAAATCACAGGTGCTGCTAACACGACCACCTACCAAGGTGCAACGGACTCAGGCGGAACGCCAATCTTC
>NZ_JBFRJM010000032.1:92798-156305 GCF_041468865.1 Vibrio sp. 10N.286.52.C3
GATTCTAACCAATATGTATTACCAATTGAGGTGCTCGATGATGCGCCAACGATCACTGATACGACTGTTGGGAGTACATTTGTCGTTGATGAAGATGATCTTGGGTCTGTGGTGTCTCAAGCAACAGGTGCATTTGTTACCACAGAAGGTGCTGACCTAGTAGAAGTTTACGAACTGCGTAATGTCTCAGCGCTTGAAGCGACATTAACCTCTGGAACTGAAGCGATTTCTATTACAGAAATCACCGGGGCGGCTAACACGACGACCTATCAAGGTACGACGACAAGCGGGACTCCTATCTTCACGCTCGCGCTAGCGAATGATGGCTCTTATACGTTTACGCTGTTAGGTCCTTTAAATCATCCAACAAGTCCGAATTCTAATACCTTAACGATTCCATTCGATGTCGTTGCGGTTGATGGCGACGGAGATGATTCTAATCAGTATGTATTGCCAATCGAGGTGCTCGATGATGTGCCTGTGATGACGGCGCCGACTGGTGACACCGTTGTCGATGAAGACGATCTTACTGGCATTGGTTCGGATCAATCTGAAGACACAATTATCAACGGACTGTTCACGGTCGATGAAGGCGCCGATGGTGTTGTGAAGTATGAGTTGGTCGATGAAGATTTGGTTCTGACTGGCTTAACCTCTGATGGAGAAAGTTTAGAGTGGCAAGCTGTTTCACAAAGCGGCACAACATTTACTTACGTTGCTCAAACAGCAACGAGTAATGAAGCAGTGTTCGAAATTATTTTCGATACCTCAGATAACAGCTATCAATTCGAATTGTTTAAACCACTTAAGCACCTTGATGGCGCGGGTGAAAACGCGATTAACCTTAACTTCTCTGTTGTAGCTGAAGACTTCGACCAAGATAAATCGAATGCGATCGATTTGAAGATCACGGTGACGGATGATGTGCCAACCATCACTGATACGACTATTGCTAGTACGTTTGTCGTTGATGAAGACGATTTAGGCTCTGTTGTCGCTCAGGCGACAGGTGTATTTGTTACGACTGAAGGTGCCGACCAAGTTGAGGTTTACGAACTGCGTAATATCTCAGCTCTTGAAGCGACATTGACCTCTGGAACTGAAGCGATTTCTATTACAGAAATCACAGGGGCGGCTAACACAACGACCTATCAAGGTACGACGACAAGTGGAACGCCAATCTTCACGTTGGGATTAGGTGATGATGGCTCTTATAGCTTTACGTTGTTAGGTCCTCTGAACCATCCAACAAGCCCGAACTCCAATACCTTAACGATTCCATTCGATGTCGTTGCCGTTGATGGTGATGGCGATGATTCTAACCAATATGTATTGCCAATCGAGGTGATCGATGACACGCCAGTAATGACGGCGCCAACGGGTGAAGCGGTTGTCGATGAAGACGATCTTACTGGTATTGGTTCAGATCAATCTGAAGACACCATTATTAATGGACTATTCACGATTGATGAAGGTGCCGATGGCGTTGTGAAGTATGAGTTGGTTAATGAAAATTTAGTGATTGCGGGCTTAACCTCTGATGGAGAAAGCTTAGAGTGGCAAGCTGTGTCGCAAAGCGGCACAACATTTACTTACGTTGCTCAAACAGCAGCGAGTAATGAAGCGGTGTTCGAAATTATTTTCGATACCTCAGATAACAGCTATCAATTCGAATTGTTTAAACCACTTAAGCACCTTGATGGCGCGGGTGAAAACGCGATTAACCTTAACTTCTCTGTTGTAGCTGAAGATTTCGACCAAGATAAATCGAATGCGATCGATCTGAAGATCACGGTGACGGATGATGTGCCAACCATCACTGATATTACTGTTGCGAGTACGTTTGTCGTTGATGAAGGCGATTTAGGCTCTATTGTCGCTCAGGCGGCAGGCTCGTTTGTTACCACGGAAGGTGCAGACCAAGTAGAGGTTTACGAACTACGCAATATCTCAACGCTGGAAGCGACGCTATCGTCGGGCAATGAAGGTATTAAGATCACTGAGATCACAGGTGCCGCTAACACGACTACCTACCAAGGGGCAACGGACCCAGGTGGAACGCCAATTTTTACACTAGTACTGACTGATGACGGTGCTTATACGTTTACCTTGCTTGGCCCTCTCAATCACGCTACGACACCAAATAACCTCGATACATTAACAATACCGTTTGATGTTGTTGCTGTTGATGGTGATGGCGATGATTCTAACCAATATGTATTGCCAATTGAGGTGCTCGATGATGCGCCAACGATCACTGATACGACGGTTGCGAGTACATTTGTCGTTGATGAAGACGATTTAGGTTCTGTTGTCGCTCAGGCGACAGGTGCATTTGTTACGACTGAAGGTGCAGACAAAGTTGAGGTTTACGAACTACGCAATATCTCAACTCTAGAAGCGACGCTATCGTCTGGCAATGAAGGTATTAAGATCACCGAGATCACAGGTGCTGCTAACACGACCACCTACCAAGGTGCAACTGACCCAGGCGGAACGCCAATTTTCACATTAGTGCTGACTGATGACGGTGCTTACACGTTTACCTTGCTTGGACCTCTCAATCACGCCACGACACCGAGCAACCTCGATACACTAACAATACCGTTTGATGTTGTTGCTGTTGATGGTGATGGTGATGATTCTAACCAATATGTATTGCCAATCGAGGTGCTAGACGATGCGCCAGTAATGAGTGCGCCAACCGGTGAAACGGTTGTCGATGAAGACGATCTTACTGGTATTGGTTCCGATCAATCTGAAGACACCATTATTAATGGACTGTTCTCGGTCGATGAAGGTGCCGATGGCGTTGTGAAGTATGAACTGGTTGATGAAGATTTGGTTCTGACGGGCTTAACCTCCGATGGAGAAAGCTTAGAATGGTTACCTGTTTCTGTATCTGGCAGTACGTTTACTTACGTTGCTCAGACAGGCACAGGTCAAGTGCCTGTTTTCGAGATTATTTTTGATACGTCAAACAACAGCTATCAGTTTGAACTGTTTAAACCTCTCAAGCACCCTGATGGTGCCGATGAAAACAACATCGAACTTGATTTTTCAATCATTGCTGAAGATTTTGACCAAGACCAATCAAACGCAATCGATCTGAAAATCACAGTAACCGATGATGTTGCGTTAGTGACAACTCAGTCTATCACTCGTATTGAAGGTCAGAATTACAATGGTTCTAAAGTCGATATGTTTGCCAATGCGACCGATGTGGGGGCTGATGGCGCGGTACTGAGTCGAATTGAAGGTATCTCAAGTAACGGGGCTGATATTGTTTTTCAACGAGGTAACAATACAGGCTTTAGCGATGGCTTGAATGTTCAAAGTGGACGTCGAACTATCCGTGTTTATGAGCAGACCGATGATGGCAATGGTGGTACTCAGGAAAGGCAGCTGGGTACTTTGCGTATCAACTCAAATGGCGAAATAGAATTTAGAGCTACCAATTATCTCGATCATGATGGTGACTCCATCGACTTCTCGATCAATGTGATTGCGACAGACAGTGATTTGGATACGTCATCTACGCCTTTGAACATCACGATTACGGATGAAGAGTCTTCAGCAATCTCGCTCAAGGTGACTACGTTTGAGGATGCGGGTAGAGACTCTACAATCCCTTACGCAACGGGCGATGCTCCAAACTTAGATAATACCCAAGATAATCAAAGTGGGTTGCCTGATGCCCCTGCACAAGTTGCGTTACAGGTTAACCTGAAGGACCAAGATAACAACGAGTCCATCGGCCAACTGACGATCCAGAGTAGCAATCACAGAGGGACGTTCTATTACTTTGATGGCGTGGACTATCACAAACTAGTGGCAGAACCAAACGGTGATATCTTGTTTGGTCCTCCTGAAATGCAGCAGAGCTTTGCTCCAAGTACGAATCAACCATTAGACACCATCGCGACAATCGACAACTTGTTCTTTGTCCCAGACCAGAATTTTGGTTCTGGTGAAAATGGGGTCCGAATCAATTATGAGCTCGAAATTGATAATAATGGTTCACTAGACCATACCGTAAACTCAAACTTTAGAATTGAAATTGAAGCGGTTGCCGACATTGCGACTTGGGATGATGCGAATAGCACTTATCAATATCAAGTGAATGAAGATGAGGACAATGTGACGCTGCAGCTGAACGCAGAGTCTCAAGATAACAGCCGTACTGAAACCATTACTTATGAACTTGAGGCGATTCAGGGTGATGGGAAGTTTGAGCTGTTGGATCAAAATGGCAACCTGTTAACGCCCGTTAATGGTGTTTATGTCATCGCATCTGCAGATATCAATAGCACTGAAGTTAACCCAATCGACAACTTCTCTGGACAAATTGAGTTCAAAGCGACGGCAATTACGGAAGAGACGCTTAACCCATACGATGATTCAGCGAACGGCGGGTTAGACAAAACGACCGCTCGCTCTGTTGAGCAAAACATTATCATTGATGTGACTGCCGATGCGGACCCTGGGTCGTTCAGTGTTAACCGGATTCGTATTAACGAAGACAATATTGATGACCCAGACTACCTAGGTCCTCTGGACAACAAAGATGCCTTCACGCTAGACGAAGTCATCACAATGAACGGTTCAGTGGACACTGATGGTTCAGAAGAGCTATTTGTTCGTATCAGTAATATTACCGAAGGGGCGGTGCTTTATTTCCTTGGAACTACGACCCCAGTTCCTACAATCACTATTAACGGTATTGATTATCAGGAAGTGGCGTATTCCGATCTCGCCAACGTAGAGATTGTTCCGACTAAACACAGCAATGTCGATTTTACTTTTGATGTAACCGGTGTGGTTAAAGACACTGCGAACCTCTCTACTGGTGCACAAGTTGATGAAGAAATCCTAGGAACTAAAACGGTTAACGTTGAGGTTAAAGGGGTTGCAGATATTCCTTATGGCGGTACAAACGGTACGGCTTGGACAGCAATCACCGATGGCACAACACCTGGTGTTCAAACCACGATCCAAGAGAGCCAGAATGGAGACAGCTACGCCGAGCTTGATTTCACCGTGTTGTCGGGAGAGAGAAGACCTGATCCTGCAGCAGTAGATCAAACCCCATTACCTGACGATGGTTCAGAATCCATAACCGTTATCCTCTCGGGTATTCCTGATGGCGTTATTCTGGAAGACGGTGACGGTACCATTATTGACCTTAACTTTGTCGGTTACGAAACCGGTCCGGGTGGTAGCCCCGATCTTTCTAAACCTATCTACGAAGCGAACATCACTGACGCAGGTAAAACCTCAGGAATCCGCATCAGACCTGTCGATTCTTCAACAGAGAACATTCACATTCAGGGTAAAGTGATCGTGACTGAGAATGACGGTCATACGCTTACGTTTGACCAAGAAGTGCGAGTGTTAGTCGAACCTAGAATCGATACCTCAGCGACGTACAGCACAGTCACTAATGGCGATGAAGATACGGCGATCAGTATTGATTGGCACCCAGAGGGTACTGATTATATTGATGATGATGAGCATTTCACTTCTATTGTGATCAGTGCCATTCCGACAGATGTTGAAAGTGTTGTGGTTAATGGCGATGTAACTTGGGTTTACGATGCTTCAGCAGGCACTTTAACCATTACGCCGAAGAGTGGACAGACGGTAGAAGAGTTTACTCAAATTGCACTGAACAATAATTTTATTCAGATCACACCTGAACAAGACTCGAGCACCGACTTTACGCTTAATACGGTTGTCATGATCGAAGAGCGAGATCATGAGTATGTTGATGCGACTGATCCTGGTCAGGGCATCGCTACCGCGACAATCACGGGCTCGATTGATGTTATCGTACGTCCAGTCGTTGAGCCGAAAGACGCTAGCAACAAGCTTATCGTCGATGATGTGCTGGGTACTGGAGCACTAGCAACCGTAGTTGCTGATGCAAACACTGGCGTGCTTAAGTTCACAACCAACAGCGATAATACATCGGTTACGGATGAGTTCGTCATTCGATATCAAGAAACAGATGCTTCGTCCGCTATCGAAGAAGTTGACCAGTTAGTTATTGAATTAACAAACGTGGACGGTTCGGAGCTATCAGATGCTGTACTCAATCAACTGCTCGTTATTGGCGCTGCTTATGAAGGCAATGGGCGCTGGGTTGTAACGAATGAAGACATATTTAGCATCAGTGCATCGAACGGCCTTGTTCTTCCTTCAGGAAACAGCGGGGCAGGAGGGTTCAATGACATCAAGATGGATATCTTTAGCACGGTAATAGACCGAGGTGATGGTGCTGAGGTTGAGTCATCTACGGCCGCTCGTAGGGACGGAGAAGTCACTCTGTCATTCCCTCAAGTGGTGGCTGGGAGTACTAAGGTTGCAGCCGATATTGATATAACACCAGACAGTGTTGTTGATGCGATTGAGGACACCCAGTTAGATCTAGGTACGGCATTGAATGGTTTAATTACTTTCTCGGGCGAAGATGACTCAACTGATCAAGTGACCATCATTATTGATGACAGTGTGACCATTAATCCAGGAGCGGTGAACGAAGTCACCTTCCCAATTAGTTTATCGGGAAGCAGCGACCTAGACTTTGTTAATGGCAAATATGTATTCCAGACTACCGTCGATCAAGGGGTCTCGACCGACCTCTCTGGACTACTGCTTAACTTACCAGCCGACTACTCCGGCGACTTTAGGTTGCCGTTGACGATAGTAACTAAAGACGTATTGTCGGGGGATGAGAAAACTCTAGTGACAGAAGTAGTCATTAAAGTTGCTCCTGATGTTGAAGGTAACCCAGATATTGACGTTACTGTCGTTGGTTCGCTTGACGATTCGTTTAACCCTGTCGATACCGACGGTCAAGCAGGGCAAGATCCAGTCGGCTACGAAGATACCTATATCCAACTTGATTTCAGCTCGACCATTGATGACCAAGTAAGCGGAGTTGAAGGTGGTGACGAAAAATTCACCTCTATCACACTGACGTTAAATGACACGAGTGTTGGGGCTTTCTATACCAGCGCAGGGGTATCGCTTGGCACATCGGTGACCTTTAATGAAGCTGAGATTAATGCAGGCGCGTTGGATAATGTACTATTCCGACCGGCGTTAAATTACCCAACAGATAATGACGTAAATCAGGTGCAAGTGAATGTCAGCGGGACGATTACCGATACTGCTACATACAATGATGCAGCTTCGCCAACTGGCAGCGCGACTGATACCGATACTTTCTCTACCAATGTCAGTTTTGAAGTCGTTCCTGTGGTGGATGACGTGTCTGTCACTGGCCCGGGTAGCGATCCTGATGTTATCGAGATTACGGGTACTGAGGACCAGCTGATTTCTTTGTCGGGCACAGGGCCTGTATCGATTGCACTGACTGACCTTGATGGCTCAGAACAGTTTGTGTCGATTAAGTTTACAGATGTACCTGATGGCTTCCAGATGCGTGCAGATGCTGGTTCGGCATACACGGTGAAGAATAATGGTGGTGGTGAGTGGAGTGTTCAACTACCTCAAGCATCAGGGTTATCGTTCGACTTGAGTGAGATTTCGATTTTACCGCCTAAGGACTTCAGTGGTACGGCTGAATTTGGTGTTGCCGTATTTACTCAAGAATCTTTGTTGGGTGTGCCTACTGCAGCATCAAATCTGCCAAGCTTTAAGCTGCATGTGGTACCTGTGGGTGATGATGTTGATACTAATCCAACAGATTCTGTGACAGGTAACGAAGGTCAAAACATTGATATCGAAATCAATGCGACGATTTTGGATAAAGAGCTATCTGCAACGGGCAACGGCACTTATACCGAGAATGCACCAGAGACACTTCGAGTAGAAGTTGCGGGCGTTCCTCAAGATGCCTCTATCTATTATCCAGACGGCACAACCTTGGCTAGTTATGATCCAGTTACGCAGCTTTGGACACTTGATGTTCCTGCACAGTCGCTCGATAAGATCGTATTCAATTCAGGTGAACACAATAGCGATACGGGTAATGTATTAGGCATTAATGGCCCGCTGCAGATTACCGTTCGCTCTGTGGATACTGACGCTGATAACACCGAATATTTGGGGACGCCAACCAGCTTCGATGTTGATCTGGTGATTGATCCTATTAACGATCAACCGATCTTTGTGAACGTAACGAATATTGAAACATCGGAAGACATTAGTGTTGCTATCGACAACTTTAGTATCTACGACGTTGATGCTAACTTTGATAATCCAGACGCTCCGTATGTTCTTACGTTGCAAGTCGATCAAACACTTCCGGGAGCGCAAGGTGTGTTTGAGTTTGCGAGCTCACCTGACGTGACGTTTGTATTGCAACCTGGTGGCTCATTGGTGATTACCGGTAAAGAAGCCGACATCAATACCGCATTGACCAATGGAGCAGTGACGTTCAAACCCGATCCAGACCAGAATTACCTCAACCAGAGTGGTTTAGTCACGATCAATGCAACGCTCGATGATGGTGGTAATAACGGCTTGATTGACGCGGGTGATCCGAATACGGCTCAAACTAATCAAACTACGTTCACCATTAAGGTGACGGAAGTGAACGATGCGCCTGTCGCGACAGATGTTGATTTAGGTTCGATTGCTGAAGATGGTCAAATAGTGATTGTGGAAGGAGACTTGATTTCAGCAAGCTCTGACCCAGAAAACCACAACTTAACAGTAACTGGTGTAACTCTGACTCAGGGACAAGGCCAACTAACCCGCTTTGAAAATGCAGGTGGCGCCGATGACGCGGCGATTACCGGACCATTCTGGCTATTTGTAGCGGACAACGACTTTAACGGTGACGTTAAATTCAATTACTCAATTACTGATGACGGTACAACTAATGGCGCGGATGACTTCCTAACCGACATTGCTGAAATTAGTCTTGAAGTAACGGAAGTGAATGACGCTCCTGTAGCAACGGACATCGACTTAGGCAACATCCTTGAAGAAGGTCAGTTGATCATCAAAGAGGGCGATTTAATTGCTGCGACGAGCGATCCGGAAAACGACACGATTACCGTGACTAATCTGGCGCTCGATGAAGGCCAAGGTCAACTACAACGCTTCGAGAACGTAGGTGGTGCTGATGATGCTACGATCACTGGCCCATACTGGGTATTTACGGCAGCTGATGAATACAACGGCAACGTTAAGTTTACCTATACCGTAGAGGATGATGGTACAACCAACGGCGCTAATGACTTCCTAACGGATACAGCGGAGATCACCGCGATTGTCGATGGAGTGAACGATACACCGGTCGTTAATGGTGACAGTGTCACTACGGTTATTGACGAGGATGCTGGTCAACTGTTGAGTGGTATCAATGTCAGTGACCCTGATTATGTAGATACATTTTCTGATGATCTGATGACCGTCACGCTGACGGTGGATTACGGTACATTGAATGTATCACTTCCAGCAGTGACGACGGTTGTTGTTAACGGCAACAACACGGGTTCAGTCATCTTAGTGGGGACATTGAGTGACCTGAATGCGTTGATTGATACGCCAACCAGTCCAAATGGTGTTTTCCTTGATGCGAGCCTGTCTCCAACCAATAGCATTGGATTAGAAGTTGTTGCCAAAGACAGCGGCAACCCTTCAGGTATTGCGATAGAGACAGCACCTGTGGTTTACAACATCGCGGTGACGCCAGTGGCGAATGCACCAACCCTGTCTATCGATAGTGCGACTAACTACGTGAGAAACATTACTGCGAGTCAGTCTGTGAGTGCGAGTGGCATTCCTTTAGTTGGGATTATCGCAGCCTTAACGGACATTACAGAAGAGCTAACGCTGCATATCAGTGATGTACCTGCTGGCGCTCAAATCACCAGTGCTGCGGGTTCTGTGACGGATCTTGGCGGTGGTGTTTGGGTAGCAACGGCAGATGCAATTGAAAGCTTGCAAGCGGTTGGGCTTTCTCAAACTCCAGGTAACTACACACTGAAAGTCGAGGCGGTTTCTGAAGAGACTGACAACAACGATACAGCAACCTCTGCATCGATTGACCTTAACTTGAACATTGTGTCTAACGCAGTTGATATTAACTTGGCTTCGGAAACCGATGATGTTCAGTTACTGGCTGGTGCTAATGCGACTGACTTAACGGGTGGTTCAGGGAATGATCGACTTGAAGGTGGCGCAGGTGACGATACGCTTGTTGGCGGTGACGGTAACGACACCCTGATTGGCGGCGGAGGCTCAGACATTCTGACTGGTGGTGATGGTATGGACTCGTTCGTATGGCTTAACATCGAAGATGGTGTTGAAGATACGATTACCGACTTTGATTTGTCGGAAGGGGACAGCATTGACTTGAGAGAAGTGTTGCCGGAGCTTAAAAATACATCTCCAGACATGACCGCGTTGCTACAACAAATAGACGCGAAAGTGGACGGGGATGATATTGAGCTTACGATCAACCCGGATGGCTTAGGTACTACGGAACAGGTGATTGTGGTTGAAGACCTTGCGCCACAGCTAACCTTAAGTAGCACCATGCCTTCGGACATTCTGGATGCATTGGTACAGCAGAATGTGATAACTCACGGTTAAAGCGAACCATTGAACCATAACGAAAGAGGCCAGCATTGCTGGCCTCTTTTTTGTTACGGTATAAATTGAAAAGAGTTACTTAAGGGAGTTGTGGATCAGGAACTCTTCTTCAACACCTTTCAATTTCATCTCATCCATAATGAAGTTCACCGTGTTCAACAAACGTTGTTCACCTTTAGGAATCAGGTAGCCGAACTGACTGTTGGTGAACGGGGTTTCGCAGCGGGCCGCTTCAAGACGTTCGTCAGTTACCTGATAGAACAGACCTTCAGGGGTTTCTGTCACCATCACATCAACTTTGCCTTCCGCTACTGCTTTTGGTACGTCGAGGTTGTTCTCGTAGCGTGTGAAGCTTGCGTTCTGCAAGTTCGCGTCGGCAAAGATCTCGTTAGTGCCGCCAATGTTCACGCCCACACGAACAGAAGAGTGGTTCACTTTCTCAATGCTGTCGTACTGTTCTGCGGTGCCTTTCGCAACCAAGAAACACTTACCAAAGGTCATGTAGCCTTGAGTTTGTTCCGCGTTTAACTGACGCTGCATTTTACGCGTAATGCCGCCCATCGCGATGTCGTACTTATCGTCGTCTAGGTCGGTCAGTAGATCTTTCCATGTGGTACGAACAATCTTCAATTCAACGCCTAATTGTTCCGCGATGTGCTGTGCAACATCGATATCGTAGCCAGAGTAGCTTTTACCATCGAAGTAAGAGAAAGGCTTGTAGTCGCCAGTAGTGCCCACACGCAAAGTGCCTGATTTTTGAATGTCTTCTAGCTGGTCAGCTTGTGCGACACCAGAAAGTGCCAGAGCAATGGAGGCAAGTAATAGTGATGTTTTTTTCATTGTAATTGTCTGTTGTGTTTGTGTTGTCATTCAAAGTAACAGAAACAATCAGAGAAAGAGATCAAACCATTGGAAAGGTTGGAAAAGAAGATAAAACGAGGGCAGGAGATAGGTATTTCTACGCTTTATGCGCATTAATCGAGATGCGTTTCATATTCTATTTTGATAAACCGAAGACAAACAAAAAGCCCATCTTATCGAATAACATGGGCTTCATTTTGGTTTAACTTGTTAGCTGTTTAGCTGTTTAGCTGTTTAGCTGTTTAGCTGTTTAGCTATTTGGCAACTGACTCGTTGTTCATCTTAGCCGGAGCTTTAGATGCGTTAACCAGTAGGATACCAACGGTTAGTACCATCGAACCACATAGTAGGAACAATAAGCGTCCTGTTGGTTCGTTTGGAATCAGAGCCATTGCTAGGATACCGAAACCGGCTGTGCTGATAAGCTTACCAAGCATTGAACGCTGTTTAGTATCTAGGTTTTGTTGCTCTTCGCCTTCCGCTACAAGCGGCGTGTTCCAGTTAGTAAATAGTTGGTCAACTTCTTTCTCACGCTCTGGCGATAGGCCTTTGTAGAAGCGAGAAGTCATGATGAAGTAACCACCTGTGAACACTACGTGAGCAGCTAAGCTAAGACCTACTTTCAAGTCGCTCCATTCACGGCCTGTAAGGGCTGTTTCTAGACCAAATAGGTTCTCGATGTCTTCTGCTTGCAGAGAGATACCGAAGATGTAAGAAACAAAACCACCAACCACTAGAGTAGACCAACCAGCCCAGTCAGGTGTCTTACGAATCCACATACCTAGTAGTACTGGGATTAGCATTGGGAAGCCAATCAACGCACCTACGTTCATTACGATATCGAACAAGCTTAAGTGACGCAGAGAGTTAATGAATAGACCAATCGCGATGATGAAAATACCCATCATGATAGTCGTTAGCTTACTTACAATAACCAGCTCTTTCTGAGTCGCATTTTTACGAAGAATTGGGCTGTAGAAGTTCATTACAAAGATACCAGCGTTACGGTTCAAACCTGAATCCATAGAAGACATCGTTGCAGCGAACATTGCTGACATAAGAAGACCAACCATACCTGCTGGCATTACGTTTTGTACGAATGCTAGGTAAGCAGCATCACCGGCTTTGTCGCCCATTGATGTGTATTGCTCAGCGAACTCAGGCATGAATGCACTTACGTACCAAGGTGGTAGGAACCAAATTAGTGGACCAACAACCATAAGGATACATGCTAGGCCTGCCGCTTTACGTGCGTTTTCACTGTCTTTTGCACATAGGTAACGGTAAGCGTTGATGCTGTTGTTCATTACACCGAACTGCTTCACGAAGATGAATACAATCCAAAGGATGAAGATGCTCATGTAGTTTAGGTTGTTACCTAACATGAAGTCGCCATCGAAGTTAGCAACGATGTTAGTTAAGCCGCCACCGTGGAAGTAAGCTGCTACCGCACAAGTGATTGTCACGGCCATGATTACAAGCATTTGCATGAAGTCAGAAGCAACAACCGCCCAAGAGCCGCCGGTTACAGCCATCAATACTAGAACCATACCCGTTACCACAATGGTCGCTTCCATTGGGATGTTGAATACCGCTGCTACAAAGATAGCTAGACCGTTTAGCCAGATACCTGCAGAGATAAGGCTGTCAGGCATACCTGCCCATGTGAAGAACTGTTCAGACGTTTTACCAAAGCGCTGACGAATAGCTTCGATCGCCGTTACCACACGAAGTTGGCGGAACTTTGGAGCGAAGTACATATAGTTCATGAAGTAGCCAAAAGCATTGGCTAAGAATAGGATTACAATAACGAAACCGTCATTGAATGCGCGTCCTGCGGCACCTGTAAACGTCCATGCTGAAAATTGTGTCATGAAGGCAGTTGCACCAACCATCCACCACAACATTTTGCCGCCCCCTCTGAAGTAATCACTTGTAGAGGTGGTGAACTTACGGAACATCCAACCAATCGCGATTAAAAAGAAGAAGTAGGCGAGAACAACAAAAGTATCAATAGTCATCTTTTCAGCCTTTTAAATATCATAATTAACTGGGCTTAGATTAACGCGTCCCAAGGTTTATTTGTACTACAATATGTCTTTAGTATGATCTAGGTCGCATTGATTTTTCGGCCTCTAACACGTGGTTATATAAGTATTTGTTTTAATTGAATTTAAATGTGAGTGTATTTTGTTTGAGATCTAAAATAAATTGAGGGTTAAATGTTTATATGTATTACAATATAAACAAAAGCGCTTACTTTGCCGTATCTATAAGATTTTAATTATAACCGTAACAAATGTGCTACAAATTGGTGTGTTGTGCGACGACATTCACGTTAATTTGGAACCCTATACTGAAAATTTTTGTATTGAGATTTCAAGTGTAGCTCATTGTTTTCACTTCGCTATTTTCTGTTTATCTGCGGCCATGAAGCCTTTCTATGCTATTTATTCATCATAGAGGTGCGTATTTGGAATTTTTGTCACTGAGTGGGCGTTAAACTGGACGACGGGACACATTTTGCGGCTCACTTTGTCTATTGTGGTCTTCAATGCATGCCATGAGAGATGCTTGATGACGTATCGAAAAGGACCATTGCTGGGTAAGGGGCTGGATAAGAAACTGGATAGGCGATAGGGGGCACCAGTAACGCTTCGCTAGATGCATACTGACGTAGATTGAAAGCCTTACATTACTCGTTCTTGCCTGTCTTAGTCACGGATCTTTACGAGCCCATAGGGAGAAAGGCGATAGGGTATAGGGGAAACAGAACGTTGATTGAGCGTGTTTACGGTTAGTCAGCGCAATAAACGCCAGATAACAAAAAGCCCCACCGAGGTGAGGCTTCATCACTCAATCTAAAATAGATTAAGCATTAACGTGATCAACTGCGTCACGAACCAGCTTGCCTAGTTCGTCCCACTTACCTTCGTCGATAAGGTTAGTTGGAACCATCCAAGTACCGCCACATGCAAGTACAGAAGGGATCGATAGGTATTCATCAACATTCTTCAAGCTTACGCCACCAGTAGGCATAAATTTAACAGGGTAAACCGCTGTTAGTGCTTTAAGCATACCAGTGCCGCCAGAAGGCTCAGCAGGGAAGAACTTCAACGTGCGAAGGCCCATTTCCATTGCTTGCTCAACTAGGCTTGGGTTGTTAACACCCGGTACGATTGCAACACCCTTATCGATACAGTATTGAACAGTGCGCGGGTTGAAACCTGGGCTTACGATGAAATCAACGCCAGCTTCGATAGATGCGTCAACTTGCTCGTTAGTCAGTACAGTACCTGAACCAATTAGCATGTCTGGGAATTCTTTACGCATGATGCGAATCGCTTCGATTGCACATTCTGTACGTAGCGTGATTTCTGCACATGGCATGCCGTTTTCAACAAGTGCTTTACCTAGAGGGATAGCGTCTTCAGCACGGTTGATAGCGATTACAGGAATTACTTTTAGGTTTGCTAGTTGTTCATTTAATGTCGTCATGAATTCTTTCTCACGTTAAATGTGGGCTTGCTTTCAACTAAGCAAACCCTTGATTAATAGTTAAAGTGCGTAATTATAGAGACAGATCAGGCGTCGCTTCTAGAGGAATGATAGCACCTGGATGCTGAATCACAGTCCCTGCCACAATGTGACCTGCTAACGCTGCATCACGTGCATTGCCACCGCTTAAGCGCTTAGCTAGGAAGCCCGCGCTGAACGAATCGCCAGCCGCTGTTGTATCAACAATGTTGTCTACTGGATTTGGAGCAACGTACTGTGCGCTTTGGCTCTCAACTACTAGGCAGTCTTTAGCACCACGTTTAATGATGATCTCTTTCACACCAGATTCAGACGTACGTGCAATACACTGTTCAATGCTTTCGTCGCCGTACAACTCTTGCTCGTCATCGAACGTCAGTAGAGCCGTGTCTGTGTACTTAAGCATCTTCAAGTACCAAGAAATCGCTTCTTGTTGGCTTTCCCAAAGTTTTGGACGGAAGTTATTATCGAAGAATACTTGGCCGCCTTGAGCTTTAAATTTGTCTAAGAAGTTGAATAGCTGCGTGCGTCCATTCTCTGTCAAGATAGCAAGCGTAATACCACTTAGGTAAACCGCATCAAAAGAGAATAACTTGTCAAGTAGAGCAGGTGTGTCTTCCTGGTCAAACATGAATTTTGCTGCAGCATCATTACGCCAGTAGTGGAAACTGCGTTCACCAGTTTCATCGGTCTCGATGTAGTAAAGCCCTGGTTGTTTGTGATCAAGCTGAGCAATTAAGCTAGTGTCGATACCTTCCGCTTGCCACTTTTCTAACATGTCGGTACTGAATGGGTCAGTGCCTAGTGCTGTTACGTAGCTCGTGTTGATATCTTGCTCTTTTGTTAAGCGAGACAAGTAAAGTGCAGTATTTAGTGTATCGCCACCGAAACTTTGCTTAAGCCCGCCTTGTTTCTTTTGTAGCTCAACCATGCACTCGCCAATGACCGCGATGTTTAATGATTTCATATGCTTACCTTAGCAACTGAGGTTGCGCTAGTTATTATTTTAGGAAATCTTCACGCGCAGGGTTGAAGATATCAAGAAGGATGCTGTCTTGCTCTAGTGCAACTGCACCGTGCATCATGTGTTTACGAGCGAAGTAAGCATCGCCTTCTTTAAGGACTTTCTTTTCGCCTTCAATCTCAGCTTCGAAGCTACCACGAACTACGTAACCGATTTGGTCATGGATTTCGTGAGTATGAGGGTGGCCAATCGCGCCCTTATCAAAACATAGGTGTACTGCCATTAGATCGTCAGTGTAAGCAACGATTTTACGCTTAATGCCGCCACCAAGTTCTTCCCATGGGTTTTCATCTAGGATAAAGAAAGAGTTCATTGTGTATCTCCTAATCTGTTTAAATCTTTTAAGTGTTACTTAACTTGCATCCATCATAAGGGAATGAGCCTAATTGTAATACAATATATCTAAATTTGTGTGATATTGATCAAGCGATACTTTATATAGCGTAAATAAATCAACAACTTAATAAATGGCTAATATTTACCATTAGCCAGCTACATCAATGACTTATGGCTAATTATGTGACTCTACTCATCATTTAGCGACGAATAGGTATAATTAAAGCTCATATTGTATTACTTTATATGGAGTTTGAAAATTTAATCAAAGTTTAAGCAGATAAACTCTTTATTGAGGGTGACAAAGAATATGACGACTAAACCAGTATTGTTGACTGAAGCAGAAATCGAGCAGCTTCATCTTGAAGTGGGCCGTTCTAGCTTAATGGGCAAAACCATTGCAGCGAACGCGAAAGATCTAGAAGCATTCATGCGTTTACCTATTGATGTCCCAGGTCATGGTGAAGCTGGGGGTTACGAACATAACCGCCATAAGCAAAATTACACGTACATGAATCTAGCTGGTCGCATGTTCTTGATCACTAAAGAGCAAAAATACGCTGACTTTGTTACTGAATTACTAGAAGAGTACGCAGACAAATATCTAACGTTTGATTACCACGTACAGAAAAACACCAACCCTACAGGTCGTTTGTTCCACCAAATCCTGAACGAACACTGTTGGTTAATGTTCTCAAGCTTAGCTTACTCTTGTGTTGCTTCAACACTGACACAAGAGCAGCGTGACAACATTGAGTCTCGCATTTTTGAACCCATGCTAGAAATGTTCACCGTTAAATACGCACACGACTTCGACCGTATTCACAACCACGGTATTTGGGCTGTAGCCGCTGTCGGTATTTGTGGTCTTGCTCTTGGCAAGCGTGAGTACCTTGAAATGTCGGTGTACGGCATTGACCGTAACGACACTGGCGGCTTCCTAGCGCAAGTTTCTCAGCTGTTTGCACCGTCTGGCTACTACATGGAAGGTCCTTACTACCACCGTTATGCGATTCGTCCAACGTGTGTGTTCGCTGAAGTGATTCACCGTCATATGCCTGAAGTGGATATCTACAACTACAAAGGCGGCGTGATTGGTAACACAGTACAAGCGATGCTGGCGACGGCTTACCCGAACGGTGAGTTCCCGGCTCTGAATGATGCTTCTCGTACTATGGGTATTACAGACATGGGTGTTCAGGTTGCAGTAAGTGTTTACAGCAAGCATTACTCTTCTGAAAACGGCGTAGACCAAAACATTCTTGGTATGGCGAAGATTCAAGACGCAGTTTGGATGCATCCATGTGGTCTTGAGCTATCTAAAGCCTACGAAGCAGCGTCTGCTGAGAAAGAAATCGGCATGCCTTTCTGGCCAAGTGTTGAATTGAACGAAGGCCCTCAAGGTCACAACGGCGCGCAAGGCTTTATCCGTATGCAGGATAAGAAAGGCGACGTTTCTCAACTTGTTATGAACTACGGCCAACACGGTATGGGTCACGGTAACTTTGATACGCTGGGTATTTCTTTCTTCAACCGTGGTCAAGAAGTACTGCGTGAATACGGTTTCTGTCGTTGGGTGAACGTTGAGCCTAAATTCGGCGGCCGTTACCTAGACGAAAACAAATCTTACGCTCGTCAAACAATTGCACATAACGCAGTAACGATTGATGAAAAATGTCAGAACAACTTTGACGTTGAACGTGCAGATGCAGTACACGGCTTGCCACACTTCTTCAAAGTAGAAGACGAGCAAATCAATGGCATGAGCGCATTTGCTAACGATCATTACGAAGGTTTTGACATGCAACGCAGCGTGTTCATGCTAAACCTTGAAGAATTAGAATCTCCGCTACTATTAGATCTTTACCGTTTAGATTCTGAGAAAGGCGGTGAAGGTGAGCATCAGTACGACTACTCACACCAATATCAAGGTCAGATTGTTCGCACTAGCTTTGAATACCAAGCAAACAAAGAGCTGAACACGCTAGGTGAAGACTTCGGTTACCAACACCTATGGAACGTGGCAAGCGGTGAAGTGAAGGGCACAGCACTGGTAAGCTGGCTACAGAACAACACCTACTACACGTGGCTAGGTGCAACGTCTAACGACAATGCTGAAGTTATCTTTACTCGCACTGGCGCTAACGACCCAAGCTTCAACTTACGTTCTGAGCCTGCGTTCATTCTACGCAGCAAAGGTGAAACAACACTGTTTGCTTCTGTTGTTGAAACGCACGGTTACTTCAACGAAGAATTCGAGCAATCAGTTAATGCACGTGGTGTTGTGAAAGACATCAAAGTAGTGGCTCACACCAATATCGGTTCGGTAGTTGAGATCACCACAGAGAAATCAAACGTGACAGTGATGATCAGCAACCAACTTGGTGCGACTGACAGCACTGAACACAAAGTAGAGCTGAACGGCAAAGTATACAGCTGGACAGGCTTCTACTCAGTAGAAACAACTTTAAACCCAGAATTAGCAAGCAGAGCAGAGCAGGGGAAATAATAATGAGCTATCAACCACTTTTACTTAACTTTGATGAAGCAGCAGAGCTTCGTAAAGAACTTGGCAAGGATAGCCTTTTAGGTAACGCACTGACTCGCGACATTAAACAAACTGACGCTTACATGGCGGAAGTTGGCATTGAAGTACCTGGTCACGGTGAAGGCGGCGGTTACGAGCACAACCGTCACAAGCAAAACTACATCCATATGGATCTAGCGGGCCGTTTGTTCCTTATCACTGAGGAAACAAAGTACCGTGATTACATCGTTGATATGCTAACAGCGTACGCGACGGTGTACCCAACACTTGAAAGCAACGTAAGCCGTGACTCTAACCCTCCGGGTAAGCTGTTCCACCAAACGTTGAACGAGAACATGTGGATGCTTTACGCTTCTTGTGCGTACAGCTGTATTTACCACACCATTTCTGAAGAGCAAAAGCGTCTGATCGAAGACGATCTTCTTAAGCAAATGATCGAAATGTTCGTTGTGACTTACGCACACGACTTCGATATCGTACACAACCACGGCTTATGGGCTGTGGCAGCGGTAGGTATCTGTGGTTATGCGATCAACGATCAAGAGTCTGTAGATAAAGCACTTTACGGCCTGAAATTAGACAAAGTAAGCGGCGGTTTCTTAGCACAACTTGACCAACTGTTTTCGCCAGACGGCTACTACATGGAAGGTCCTTACTACCACCGTTTCTCGCTACGTCCAATCTACCTGTTCGCAGAAGCAATTGAACGTCGTCAGCCTGAAGTTGGTATCTATGAATTCAACGACTCAGTGATCAAGACAACGTCGTACTCTGTATTCAAAACAGCATTCCCAGACGGTACATTGCCAGCTCTGAACGATTCATCGAAGACAATCTCTATCAACGATGAAGGCGTTATCATGGCAACGTCTGTGTGTTACCACCGTTACGAGCAGACTGAAACTCTGCTTGGCATGGCTGATCACCAACAAAACGTTTGGGTTCATGCTTCGGGTAAAACACTGTCTGACGCGGTTGATGCAGCAGCCGACATCAAAGCATTTAACTGGGGTAGCCTGTTTGTAACGGACGGCCCTGAAGGCGAAAAAGGTGGTGTAAGCATCCTTCGTCACCGTGATGAGCAAGACGACGACACAATGGCGTTGATCTGGTTTGGTCAGCACGGCTCTGATCACCAGTATCACTCTGCGCTAGACCACGGTCACTACGATGGCTTACACCTAAGCGTATTCAACCGTGGCCACGAAGTACTGCACGATTACGGCTTCGGTCGTTGGGTAAACGTGGAGCCTAAGTTTGGCGGTCGTTACATCCCAGAGAACAAGTCTTACTGTAAGCAGACGGTTGCTCACAACACAGTAACGGTTGATCAGAAAACGCAGAACAACTTCAACACAGCACTGGCTGAGTCTAAGTTTGGTCAGAAGCACTTCTTCGTAGCAGACGACCAGTCTCTACAAGGCATGAGCGGCACCATTTCTGAGTACTACACTGGCGTAGACATGCAACGCAGCGTGATTCTCGCTGAACTTCCTGAGTTCGAAAAACCGCTAGTGATTGATG
Organism: Vibrio sp. 10N.286.52.C3; assembly: GCF_041468865.1. NCBI lineage: Bacteria > Pseudomonadati > Pseudomonadota > Gammaproteobacteria > Vibrionales > Vibrionaceae > Vibrio > Vibrio sp. 10N.286.52.C3. The sequence continues at coordinate 113,204 of NZ_JBFRJM010000032.1, forward strand.
TGTACCGCATCGAAGCTGACGCTGAGCACCAGTACGACTTACCAGTTCACCACTCTGGCCAGATCATCCGTACTGACTTTGATTACAACATGGAAAAAACGCTTAAGCCGCTAGGTGAAGATAACGGTTACCAACATCTATGGAACGTTGCTTCAGGTAAAGTAAACGAAGAAGGTTCTCTAGTAAGCTGGCTACATGACAGCAGCTACTACAGCCTAGTAACCAGCGCGAATGCGGGCAGCGAAGTGATTTTTGCTCGCACTGGTGCTAACGATCCAGACTTCAACCTTAAGAGTGAGCCTGCGTTCATCTTACGTCAGTCTGGTCAAAACCACGTGTTTGCTTCTGTACTAGAAACGCATGGTTACTTTAACGAGTCTATCGAAGCTTCTGTAGGCGCTCGTGGTCTGGTTAAATCAGTATCTGTTGTGGGCCATAACAGTGTCGGGACTGTTGTTCGCATTCAGACTACTTCTGGTAACACTTACCACTACGGTATTTCAAACCAAGCTGAAGACACGCAGCAAGCAACTCACGCTGTTGAGTTCGCGGGTGAGACATACTCGTGGGAAGGATCATTTGCTCAACTGTAAATGATCAACACACATACCATTTAACGATGGTGTGTACTGATGTGGTGCTTTGCGGGAACGAAGCGTCACATTGAATTCAGTCGTGATTGCAAAATCGTTCGTTGATACCAACAACGACTGAATACATCGGGAATAAGTCAAACCGAGTAACTCATTGCGAGTTGCTCGGTTTTTTTATGTGTGTAAGAAACAGAATAGAACGTTTCAACAAACAAAAAGCCTACTCAGTGAGTAGGCTTTGGTCCTAACTAACCGTCTATTTGACGTTGTTTTTATTATTTAGATAAGGGCTTTTCTTGCTTTGGCTGCCACCCATTCAGAGAAGATGACCGTCACTAGAATCGCACAGAAAATGACAGTCACTTGAGGCCATGCCAGCATTGCCATCGACTCTTGCAGTTTTAAGCCGATACCGCCAGCGCCCACCAAACCTAAGACGGTAGACTCACGAATATTGATATCCCAGCGGAACAAGCTCGTGCCGATGAAACTTGGCATCACTTGCGGAAGAATACCGTAGTTCAATACCTGCAGCGGAGAAGCTCCAGTCGATTGGATTGCAGACATCTGTGTTGCATTCACTTCTTCAATCGCTTCATACATTAACTTCGCCACAAAACCAATTGAACGTAGCGCTATCGCAATGATACCGGCCAACAAGCCTGGGCCGATGATTGCTACCAATAACAATGCCCAAATTAACGAGTTAATTGAACGACTTGCCGCGATGATGAACAGCGCGATAGGTCTGATAAACGTCATGCTTGGCGTTGTATTACGTGCAGCTAAGAACGCGACTGGAAACGCTAGTACTATCCCCAACAGTGTGCCAAGTGTCGCGATGTTAATGGTGTCCCACAACGGACTCCAAAGAGACTCTAAGTAGCTCCATCTTGGTGGCCACATACGTGAAGAGATATCAGTAAATTGGTTGGGTGAGTCAGTCACAAAGTACCAAATCGTATCCTTGTTCATGGCTTGCCATGCGAATACAGTCAAAGCAACAAAGCAAAGCCAGCCTAGCCAAAGCATGAGGCTCTGTTTACTGTCGTAACGCTGCCATTGGGTACGATTGATGGCGCTTGTCGGTGTTTCATTTAGCGTGCTCATTGGTCGTTCCTTACTGCACATGCTTACGGATGATGGTTGATAGGTATTCACACAACATCACAATCACTATAATAATCAATAGAATAGCGGCTGCTGCGCTGTATTCGTAACGGTCCATTGCTGTGTTTAACGTTGCGCCGATACCACCTGCGCCAACAATGCCAATCACGGCTGACTCACGAAAGTTTATGTCGAGTCGGTACATCGAAAGTCCGATGAAGCGCGGCATTACCTGCGCTTGAATCGCGTAATTCACTTGTTGTAACCAACTTGCGCCCGTTGCACGCATTGCGGTCAGTGGTGCTGGGTCAATGGCTTCAATTTCATCGGCAAACAATTTTGCGAGAAAGCCGATGGTCGCGAAGGGGAGCGTGACAAACCCCGCAAACGTACCAAAGCCAAATAGAGCAACACACAGAATCGCTACGATGATTTCTTGTAAGCTACGCGCAACCGAAATAAACGCACGACAGAACAAGTAAACAGGCGTAGGGGCAAGGTTTTTCGCTGCGCCTAACCCGAATGGAATTGAAAGAAGGACACCCGCCACGGTCGATGTGAGGGTCATGGTTAAACTCTCAATCAAACCTTGTGAGATGTTGTTCCAACGGCCACCAAAATCTGGGTTCATGAAAGCCAAAATGAACTGCCAGCCGCGTTCGCTGCCTTCGTAAATTCGAGTCCAGTTGACGTGTACCGACTGAGTCGCAAGGTACAAGTAAACCGCGACAATGATGATTAAGCTCCAGCGTAACCATGGGCTAGAAATCAGTGGCGGCTTTGTCCACTGTGTCGGGGTATTGTTTGGAATTCTGTTTTCCTGACTTTAAATGCTGCTGAACTTGATTTGGATATGGTTGAGTCATATTGTTGCCTCAGACAAGCGAGGACTTGTGATGATGAGGTCATCGGCATCTTCTTCTGCTTGTTGACTCCAGTCTTCTTCACCGTAGATTTGCGTTAAAACATATTCAGTGAGCAGGTTTGGTTTGTCATCAAATACGACACAACCTGCATTTAAGCCGACAACACGGTCAACAAACTGCTTTGCTAATTGAACATCGTGAATATTGATGATGGCAGGGAGCTGTTGCTCTGAACAAATCTCACTGATCAGTCGCATGATTTGGCGCGCTGTACGTGGATCAAGTGCGGCCGTTGGTTCATCAATCAACAGTAATTTCGGTTTCTGAGCAAGTGCACGTGCAATACCAACACGTTGACCACCCGACAGAGCATCGGCCCTTTTATTGGCGTGTTCTAACAATCCAACACGGTCGAGTAGCGCATAAGCGGCTTGGATATCCGATTCAGGGAAACGGCGAGTAAAGCTTTGCCAGAAATTCACGTAACTCAAACGTCCTGAAAGTACGTTTTCCATCACCGTCAAACGCTCAATCAGCGCGTACTCTTGGAAAATCATCCCGATTTCACGGCGTGATTGTCTCAGTTGTCGCTTAGACAGCGTTTCTAGATTGGTATTGGAAAAGATCACTTCGCCGCTGGTGGGTTCGGTGAGCCGATTAATACAACGGATAAGCGTTGATTTACCCGCACCAGATGGACCAATTAAACCAACCACTTCACCGGCATTGACCGACAAGCTAACGTTGGTAAGGGCTTTATCAGAACTGGAGTAGTGCTTGGTAAGCCCTTTAAGGGTAAGAGTAGACATAGAATTCCTATAAGAGCGGTGTACTAAGAGTTCGCCTGAGACAGGCATGGAAAGTAAACCGGAAAGAGTGGTGAATAACTGCAGGCGATTACACCTGCAGTTAGTTTTATCGGTGTGTGATTGGCTTTTTAGTTCGGTTGAACTTAGCTACACGTGTAAGAGACTTTGTTTGCCGTATCGATAGTGCGGATCACTTCCCAGTGCTCTTTGTAAGTAATAGGAACGAACTGCGCTTCGCCGTTACGTTCAAATTCTTCTTGAAGCTTTGTGCCTTCCCAATCGAAAGTGAAGAACGCTTTTTGAATCTTCTCTTGCAGCTCTGGCGTCAGGTTGTGCGCTGTGCCGTAAGCGGTAGTCGGGAAGGTTTGAGATTTGTAGATGCTCTTGATTTGGTCTTCTTTCACAACATCGCGTGAAAGCATGCGGTTCAATACTGAGTTAGCAACTGCTGCAGCATCGTAATCTTTGTGCGCCACACCCAAAATAGAGTTGTCGTGTGCGCCAGAGAATGCTGGTTTGAAATCTCGGTCAGGTTGAAGTTGGTATTCAGCGTCCAAAATCGCAGAAGGTGCTTTGAAGCCAGAGTTAGACGTTTGTGATGTGAACGCTAGGTTCTTATCTTTTAGGTCTTCCACTTTCTCAATGCCAGAACCAGGGTAAGTGATGATTTCCATTTCGTAACCGAAAGAGCCATCTTCTGCAGCCATCATTGTGAATGGGGCAAAGCCTGCACAGTTAACCGCCAGTGGTGTAGAACCTGTGTTGAAACCTGCGATATGTAGGCGACCTGAACGCATTGCTTCAATTTGAGCAGCGTTATTTTGAACAGGGAAGAAACGAACCGTCTTTTCCGTTGTTTTTTCAAGGTGGCTCAAAAACTCGCTCCACACATCAGCGTATACTGCAGGATCTTCAACTGGCGTATAAGCAAAAATTAGCGTGTTTGGGTCAACCCATTGTGATTCATCTTGAGGAACATCAGCAACCAAGTTGCCAGAGCGATCTTCGTATCGTGTATCCATTGCTAATGCAGAACCAGAAAAAATCAGCGCAGCAGTAATAGCGCTCTTAAGCGTGAGATTTGTTTTTGTCGGTTTCATTATGTCAGTCCAATTGAGTGATTTGTTGGAAGGAAGTATAGGAATCGAGGATGACAGAACCGATGCCTTTTGATGACGGATTTATGAATGGTGTAACATAATGTTTCTAGCGGTATGGAGTTAGATGCTTTATAAGTGTTTGATTCATTGAGTAAATTAATAGGGCACGACTCGTTGCTAATTTACTCAATTGGCGCTAGGTTGAAATCCTGTTATAGTGATCCTTAAATAATACATAAACATAACATATAAAATAAGTGAACTTATGGTTAGCACTTTTAATTCAATCTCGGGCTCGAAGCGCAGCCTGCACGTGCAAGTAGCGCGTGAAATCGCTCGTGGAATCTTGTCTGGTGAACTGCCACAAGGTTCTATTATTCCTGGTGAAATGGCGCTGTGTGAACAGTTTGGTATCAGCCGTACGGCACTTCGTGAAGCCGTTAAACTACTGACTTCTAAAGGTCTGTTAGAGTCCCGCCCGAAAATCGGTACTCGTGTAGTGGATCGCGCATACTGGAACTTTCTTGATCCTCAACTGATTGAATGGATGGATGGTCTAACCGACATAGACCAATTCTGTTCTCAGTTTTTGGGCCTTCGCCGTGCGATTGAACCTGAAGCGTGTGCATTAGCTGCAAAATTTGCGACTGCTGAGCAACGTATCGAGCTTTCAGAGATCTTCCAGAAGATGGTAGAAGTGGATGCTGCTGAAGTATTTGACCAAGAAAGTTGGACAAACATCGACATTCGTTTCCACAGCTTGATCTTCAATGCAACAGGTAACGATTTCTACCTGCCATTCGGCAATATTCTGACGACCATGTTCGTTAACTTCATCGTGCACTCTTCTGAAGAGGGCAGCACATGTATCAATGAACACCGTAGAATCTATGAAGCGATTATGGCTGGCGACAGTGAAAAAGCTCGTACAATGTCAGCGGCTCACTTGCAAGATGCTAACCACCGTTTAGCCACTGCAAGCTAAACACGGTTTTCAACTTCATTTGAACCAGTCAAAAAGGTATGCCAAGTGCATGCCTTTTTTGTTTTTAGAAAGCGTGTTGCACCATGTGTGGCACTGTTTTGGTTCACCCCCGCTTAACTCCTTCTTAAGTCAGTTCCTTCTTGTATACGCCTAGCGGTCGTTCTCTTTACCATCAAAATAAAAATAATATTACGCTCGATATTCGTTTTAGACACTCGAGCTCCCCCCAAATAATTATGCGTCATCCATGATTTTTCATTTTTGTATATTTTTAATCCGCCATCGTTTGAACAGGATATGCCGCTTCAATATGGATTAATTTAAGTTGAATTCTAATGAAATTGTCCACTCTCAATAGATAAAAACACTGGTTTATTGTGTGATAAATGAGGGGGATTTAGCTCAGATTTGGCTTTTATTATTTTTGAGAATTTTATATTTATATGTGTTTGGTTGTATTTGTTAATAAGTGTGCAAAGTCTCGCTTTTTTATAAGTCTTTGATTTTAATGGGTGTGATGTTCTTTGGTCTTGGTTTTTTGAGTTTTCATCTCAAACACCAGTAATTTCCTTAATGGATTGGCCATATTCCATCCTATGTCATATATATAATTAACTTAATCAATCAAAATAAGATCGCCATCACTTATTTGGATTATTGTACTACAAATAAAGTTTGAGATTTCCTATAGTCCTCATAACAAAATACAACGGACAAAGGATACACGATGGAACTCAACACGATTATTGTCGGCATTTATTTCCTATTCTTGATTGCGATAGGTTGGATGTTTAGAACATTTACAAGTACCACCAGTGACTACTTCCGCGGGGGCGGTAACATGTTGTGGTGGATGGTTGGTGCAACCGCCTTTATGACCCAGTTTAGTGCATGGACATTCACCGGTGCGGCAGGTAAAGCGTATAACGATGGTTTTGCAGTAGCGGTCATCTTCGTAGCCAACGCATTTGGTTACTTCATGAACTTCGCATATTTTGCTCCAAAGTTCCGTCAACTACGTGTAGTAACGGTAATCGAAGCAATTCGTATGCGTTTCGGTGCGACTAACGAACAAGTGTTCACTTGGTCTTCAATGCCAAACAGTGTTGTTTCTGCCGGTGTATGGTTAAACGCACTAGCAATCATCGCTTCTGGTATCTTCGGTTTCGACATGACAGCAACTATCTGGATTACCGGTTTGGTTGTATTGGCAATGTCTGTAACGGGTGGTTCATGGGCGGTAATTGCATCTGACTTTATGCAGATGGTTATCATCATGGCAGTAACCGTGACATGTGCTGTTGTTGCTGTTGTTCAAGGTGGCGGTGTTGGTGAAATCGTGAATAACTTCCCTGTAGCGGAAGGCGGTTCTTTCCTTTCTGGTAACAACATTAACTACTTAAGCATCTTCAGCATTTGGGCATTCTTCATCTTCGTGAAGCAGTTCTCTATTACTAACAACATGCTTAACTCTTACCGTTACCTAGCGGCTAAAGACTCAAAGAACGCGAAGAAAGCAGCGCTACTAGCGTGTGTGCTAATGCTTTGTGGTGTATTTATCTGGTTCATGCCTTCTTGGTACATTGCAGGTCAAGGTGTCGACCTAGCAGCAGCTTACCCAGAAGCAGGTAAGAAAGCGGGTGACTTTGCCTACCTATACTTCGTACAAGAGTACATGCCAGCAGGTATGGTTGGCCTTCTAGTTGCGGCGATGTTTGCAGCGACAATGTCTTCAATGGATTCTGGTCTAAACCGTAACTCGGGTATCTTTGTTAAGAACTTCTATGAACCAATCGTTCGTAAAGGTACGGCTAGCGAAAAAGAACTAGTAACGGTTTCTAAGATTACTTCTGCCGTGTTTGGTATTGCTATCATCCTTATTGCACAGTTCATCAACTCGCTTAAAGGTTTGAGCCTGTTCGATACCATGATGTATGTAGGCGCACTGATCGGCTTCCCAATGACAATTCCTGCATTCCTTGGCTTCTTTATTAAGAAGACTCCGGACTGGGCTGGTTGGGGTACGCTAGTGGTTGGTGGTTTTGTTTCTTACTACGTGGGTTTCGTTGTTAACGCTGAAATGGTGTCTTCAATCTTCGGTCTAGAAGAGCTAACAAGCCGTGAATGGTCTGATGTTAAGGTTGCTATCGGTCTGATTGCTCACATTACGCTGACAGGTGGTTTCTTCATCCTATCAACTCTGTTCTACAAGCCATTAACTGAGAAGCGTCAAGCAGACGTTGATAAGTTCTTCGGTAACCTGTCTACTCCATTAGTTGCGGAGTCAGCAGAACAGAAAGTACTGGATAACAAACAGCGTGAAATGCTTGGTAAACTGATTGCGGTAGCGGGTGTCGGTATCATGCTAATGGCTCTACTCACTAACCCAATGTGGGGACGTCTAGTCTTCATACTTTGTGGTGTGATTGTTGGTGGTGTTGGTGTGCTATTGGTTAAAGCGGTCGATGACGGCGGCAAGCAAGCGAAAGCAGTAACTGAAAGCTAATACATAGAAAACGATTATAATAGAATGCGACGACTCGAAAGGGCGTCGCATTTTTTTTGCTCTGCGAAACGGAAAAACGGTCAGGTGGAAGATATCTGACCTAAATCACGAAAACTGTACAAAATGGTTCAATCGAACCGAAATAGATTTAATTGTCCTACAATAAGACGTATATTATTGCTAATTCCTTTCAATCAACTTGAAAAATAAGTGAGTTAGAATGAGCGACCAAAAATCTCTTGATGCAATCAGGAAGATGAAGCTGGAGAATGATACTTCAGCAGGTAATCTTGTAGACCTACTCCCTATCGAAGTACAGAAACGTGACTTCGACCTATCATTCCTAGACAACTTGAGCGAAGCACGTCCACGTCTTCTTGTTCAAGCAGATCAGTTAGAAGAATTCAAAGCGAAAGTGAAAGCTGATGAAGCTCACTGCATGTTTGATGATTTCTACAATAACTCGACAGTTAAGTTCCTTGAGACTGCTCCTTTCGAAGAGCCTCAAGCGTACCCAGCTGACACGGTAGGCAAAGCTTCTCTATGGCGTCCTTACTGGCGTCAAATGTACGTTGATTGCCAAATGGCACTAAACGCGACACGTAACCTAGCAATTGCTGGTGTTGTGAAAGAAGACGAAGCGCTAATTGCTAAAGCAAAAGCTTGGACTCTAAAACTGTCTACGTACGATCCAGAAGGCGTGACTTCTCGTGGCTATAACGATGAAGCGGCTTTCCGTGTTATCGCGGCTATGGCTTGGGGTTACGACTGGCTACACGGCTACTTCACAGATGAAGAACGTCAGCAAGTTCAAGATGCTTTGATTGAGCGTCTAGACGAAATCATGCACCACCTGAAAGTGACGGTTGATCTATTGAACAACCCACTGAACAGCCACGGTGTTCGTTCTATCTCTTCTGCTATCATCCCAACGTGTATCGCGCTTTACCACGATCACCCGAAAGCAGGCGAGTACATTGCATACGCACTAGAATACTACGCAGTACACTACCCACCATGGGGCGGTGTAGACGGCGGTTGGGCTGAAGGTCCTGACTACTGGAACACGCAAACTGCATTCCTAGGCGAAGCATTCGACCTATTGAAAGCATACTGTGGCGTAGACATGTTCAACAAAACATTCTACGAAAACACAGGTGATTTCCCGCTTTACTGCATGCCTGTTCACTCTAAGCGCGCGAGCTTCTGTGACCAGTCTTCAATCGGTGATTTCCCAGGTCTAAAACTGGCTTACAACATCAAGCATTACGCAGGTGTTAACCAGAAGCCTGAGTATGTTTGGTACTACAACCAACTGAAAGGCCGTGATACTGAAGCACACACCAAATTCTACAACTTCGGTTGGTGGGACTTCGGTTACGATGATCTTCGCTTTAACTTCCTTTGGGATGCACCTGAAGAGAAAGCACCATCGAATGACCCACTGTTGAAAGTATTCCCAATCACGGGTTGGGCTGCATTCCACAACAAGATGACTGAGCGTGATAACCATATTCACATGGTATTCAAATGTTCTCCGTTTGGCTCAATCAGCCACTCTCACGGTGACCAAAACGCATTCACGTTGCATGCATTCGGTGAAACGCTAGCGTCAATCACTGGCTACTACGGTGGTTTCGGTGTTGATATGCACACTAAATGGCGTCGTCAAACGTTCTCTAAGAACCTTCCACTATTTGGCGGTAAAGGTCAGTACGGCGAGAACAAGAACACGGGCTACGAAAACCACCAAGATCGCTTCTGTATCGAAGCGGGCGGCAACATCTCTGATTTCGACACTGAATCTGATGTGAAGATGGTTGAGGGTGATGCAACGGCATCTTACAAGTACTTCGTTCCTGAAATTGAATCTTACAAGCGTAAGGTCTGGTTTGTTCAAGGTAAAGTATTCGTAATGCAAGACAAGGCAACGCTTTCTGAAGAGAAAGACATGACTTGGCTAATGCACACAACTTTCGCAAACGACGTGGCAGACAAGTCTTTCACTATCCGTGGCGAAGTTGCGCACCTAGACGTAAACTTCATCAACGAGTCTGCTGATAACATCACGTCAGTTAAGAACGTTGAAGGTTTTGGCGAAGTTGACCCATACGAGTTCAAAGATCTTGAAATCCACCGTCACGTTGAAGTGGAATTCAAGCCATCAAAAGAGCACAACATCCTTACGCTTCTTGTTCCTAATAAGAACGAAGGCGAGCAAGTTGAAGTGTCTCACAAGCTTGAAGGCAACACGCTAATGCTAAATGTTGATGGTGAAACGGTTTCAATCGAATTGTAATTCGCTGAAGCAACAGAAGCTAGATACTAAAAACTCCGAGTGAAAGCTCGGAGTTTTTTTGTTTGCACAGAACAGGCAGTAGCCTACGAGGTGGGAAGAGGTTGCGTTGGTTAGTTAGAGGCTAAGTAGCAAGAGTGCCAGGCTTAGTAAGTGGCGACAAAACTTGGTTTAAAACCCGTGTTCAGTAAACCTTACTAAGGCTAGGGCAGTGACTGTCTTCCAATAATTTGTCAACTACTGACAGTGGGCAGCCTTAATCTTGTCTGAAAAAAGGGACGGCAGGTTAATAATCGTTATTGGAGTGGCTTATTCTCATTAATCGTATGACATTTAGAGTGCATTATTTCATCAATAGGTTATTTTTTGATTGGGATATCGCTCTTGTAAGTACAAAGCGTGACCATATTTTCTCGTAAAGTGAATCCCCGTCACAACTTGCGTCTAAGCATTGAAGGATTACCCTAAAACTATTGCGTAACGGAAAAGACGTCGTTATTATAATGACCATATAATCATACAATACTATATTTGGAGTTTGAACATGACTAAACCTGTAATCGGTTTCATTGGCCTAGGTCTTATGGGCGGCAACATGGTTGAAAACCTACAAAAGCGCGGCTACCACGTAAACGTAATGGATCTAAGCGCTGAAGCTGTTGCTCGCGTTACAGATCGCGGCAATGCGACTGCATTCACTTCTGCTAAAGAACTAGCTGCTGCAAGTGACATCGTTCAGTTTTGTCTTACAACTTCAGCTGTTGTTGAAAAAATCGTTTACGGCGAAGACGGCGTTCTAGCTGGCATCAAAGAAGGCGCAGTATTAGTAGACTTCGGTACTTCTATCCCTGCTTCTACTAAGAAAATCGGCGCAGCTCTAGCTGAAAAAGGCGCGGGCATGATCGACGCACCTCTAGGCCGTACTCCTGCACACGCTAAAGATGGTCTTCTGAACATCATGGCTGCTGGCGACATGGAAACTTTCAACAAAGTTAAACCTGTTCTTGAAGAGCAAGGCGAAAACGTATTCCACCTAGGTGCTCTAGGTTCTGGTCACGTTACTAAGCTTGTAAACAACTTCATGGGTATGACGACTGTTGCGACTATGTCTCAAGCTTTCGCTGTTGCTCAACGCGCTGGTGTTGATGGCCAACAACTGTTTGACATCATGTCTGCAGGTCCATCTAACTCACCATTCATGCAATTCTGTAAGTTCTACGCAGTAGACGGCGAAGAGAAGCTAGGTTTCTCTGTTGCTAACGCTAACAAAGATCTTGGTTACTTCCTTGCTCTTTGTGAAGAGCTAGGTACTGAGTCTCTAATTGCTCAAGGTACTGCAACTAGCCTACAAGCTGCTGTTGACGCAGGAATGGGTAACAACGACGTACCAGTAATCTTCGACTACTTCGCTAAACTAGAGAAGTAATCGACGTACGACCTCGCTAGGGTATTGCCTGTCTTTTTAGGCGGCGATACCTCAGCGAGGTTCGTTTTTATCTGCCATACCCAACCCTTTGTTCCCTCGTTAAACTCTTCTACTTCTACTTCCTCAGCTACACCTACTCAAAACTCTGTTCAACTTTGTTACTGCCTCAATTCCTATTTTTGTTTCTATATCTATATCTATATCTATATCTATATCTATTTGTAAATTCAAAGCCTTCTAGCACCAACTCACTCACTTTTCCTCGCAAGCTTAAACCAGTGCACTTAACTGATTGTTGGCGATGGCTTAACACCGCTCGTATATCGGGTCTGAAAAGAAAGTAAAAAAAACCCACACAGCTGGTGACTGTATGGGCATGTTCGGACGAGCCGTCTGGAAAAACAAATGATCAATAGAAAGTGAAAAAACGAATAACGAGATCCCCCGACAGTTTCTACGTTAAACGAGTTCAATGACCTTAAAGCGGCTGCTTCAATTATCACTTTGAACTGAACAAAAGCATCCAGAAAGAACTTAAGTTATGATTCAAATACACCATAACTTAAGGCTTATTGTATTGCAAATAAACTTTAAGATTGAATGCCTTGAGTGAATGGTTGGTTGGTGAAAATGTGACCTAAGGCTCACTTTCCTAGTCAGGTGACCGAAAGTGATATGAATAATTTGAGTGGAGGCATTATCGGCGAAGTTGTGAGGTAATCATCTGAAAGTTGATCATTTTTAATTGGTTAATTATTCCTTTCTAATCATGTTAAAAGTTCAAACTCATAAATGATACCTATGTCACAGGGTGATTTTAACCAGTTTTGATATGTCAAGATTGCTCACAGAAAGTGCAGTAAATTAAACATACAATATTAATTAAATTGATGGTTGTGACGATGGAACGGCATGAACAAGTTTTGCTTCCCGTATCTTCGAATATCTAAAAAATGACCATTTCATTCGGATAAAAATAATAGACATAGGTTGATATGGATTATGAGTTTTATGAATTCAAAATTGTCTCTAGGGTTTAAAGGAAAATTGATTTTAATGGTGGCGATCGTCAGTTCCAGTGCCTTGGCATTTACGAACTGGTTCACGCTTAACTTGGCGACGGATCAAGTAAACCAAACGATTTATAACGAGATTGATCACTCGTTAACGATAGAAATTAATCAGATTGAAAGCACCGTCCAGCGCACCATCGATACGGTCAATTCCGTTGCACAAGAGTTCATGAAATCCCCATACCAAGTACCAAACGAAGCGCTGATGCATTTTGCCGCTAAGCTCGGTGGTATTGACAAGATTGTAGTGGGTTTTGATGATGGTCGTTCTTACACTTCTCGTCCTTCAGAGTCTTTCCCAAACGGTGTTGGAATCAAAGAAAAATACAACCCAACGACTCGTCCTTGGTATCAACAAGCGAAATTGAAATCAGGTTTATCTTTTAGTGATCTGTTTTTCACCAAGAGTACTCAAGTACCTATGATTGGTGTGACTTACACCTATCAAGATCGCGTCATCATGGCAGACATTCGATTTGATGATTTGGAAACTCAGCTCAAACAGCTAGATAGCATCTACGAAGCCAAAGGTATCATCGTGGATGAGAGAGGGATGGTAATTGCATCCACAATAGAAAACGTGCTTCCACAGAGCAATATATCTTCTGCTGACGCCTTAATGAAACTCAATGAAGCTATTGAACTACCTGACCAATTCATTGAAGGTATGATTGATGGTAATCAGCGAATCTTGATGGCTAAGAAGGTCGATATTGGCAGCCAGAAAGAGTGGTACATGATTTCTAGTATTGATCCTGAACTTGCGCTCGATCAGCTGAATGGTGTGATGTCGGATGCTCGAATGCTGATTATTGCCTGTGTGTTGGGGTCGGTCATATTGATGACTTTACTCCTGAATCGTTTCTACCGCCCAATCGTGTCATTGCGTAAGATTGTTCACGACCTTTCTCAAGGTAATGGCGACCTGACCCAAAGGCTCGCAGAGAAAGGTAATGACGACCTAGGACACATCGCCAAAGACATCAACTTGTTCATCATTGGCTTGCAAGAGATGGTTAAAGACGTGAAATTCAAGAACTCAGATCTTGATACCAAGGTATTAAGTATTCGAGAAGGCTGCAAGGAAACCAGCGATGTACTGAAAGTTCATACCGATGAAACGGTTCAGGTGGTCTCTGCGATTAATGGATTGTCCGAGGCTTCAAGTGAAGTCGAGAAGAACTCACAGTTTGCGGCAGAAGCAGCGCAAGATGCGGCCGTGTCCAGTGACGAGACTAAGCAAATTAACACTGTGACCGAAACGTACATCAGTGATCTTGAGAAGCAAGTTTGTACGACGTCGGATGATATTCGTTCTATGGCCAATGAAACACAGAGCATCCAGTCGATAGTGTCTGTGATTGGTGGTATTGCTGAGCAAACCAACTTGCTTGCGCTGAATGCATCCATTGAGGCGGCGAGAGCAGGCGAGCATGGTCGAGGTTTTGCTGTCGTGGCTGACGAAGTCCGTGCGCTAGCAAACCGAACTCAAATCAGCACCTCTGAAATCGAAGAGGCGTTATCTGGGTTGCAATCTAAATCGGATGGCTTGGTTAAATCGATCGAGTTAACGAAGAGCAATTGTGAGATGACTCGTGCTCAAGTTGTGCAAGCGGTAAACATGCTAGCGAAGCTGACGGAACAGATGAAAACCGTGAGTCACTTCAACAACGATATCTCTGCTTCTTCTGTCGAGCAAAATGCCTTGATTCATAGTATCGCTAAGAACATGCATAAGATTGAAAGCTTCGTTGAGGAACTCAATAAGCTAAGCCAAGATCAACTGACAGAGTCGGCTGAAATCAAAACACTGAATGGCAGCGTTAGCGAGCTAATGAGTAGCTTTAAAGTCTAACGTTTCTATTAATAAACACTAAAAATCAATGTTTTAATTGTGGCTTTTAGCCTGAGAGCCACTCCAAACCTGTCGAGTTTAGAGTGGACTTTCTGCGTTGTTTTTGTCTCTAAATCCTCGGTAGCGCCACCTCATATCACCTCATTTGTCGCATCTCACATTATGATAAATAGATAATTGACATAAAATAGTACAAATATATCTTATCACTCTACTCTTATGGATAAGTGAGATAAATGTGAATAAGCCAACCCTCATCGTCGCTCTCGCTTCACTCACCTATGGCTGCGGTGGAAGCAGTTCAAATAGCTCAAGTGATAGCGATGACCCTTCTGATAACACCAGTCCAGGAACGTCTTATGGCGTTGTTGCGCCTTATGATATTGCTAAGTATCAAAACATCCTCTCCAGTTCTGACCTTCAGGTATCGGATCCTAACGGCACAGAGGGCAACAAAACCTCTGAAGTGAAAGATGGCGATTTCGATGGTTACATCAGTAATTACTTTTACGCAGATGAAGAGACGGAAAACCTAATTTTTAAAATGGCGAACTATAAGATGCGTTCTGAGGTTCGTGAGGGAGAAAACTTCGATATCAATGAAACGGGTGTAAGACGAAGCTTGTATGCGGAAATAAGCTTACCTGATATCGAGCATGCAATGGCGAGTTCACCTGCCGACCATGATGAAGTGACGTTGCTGCAGATACACAATAAGGGGACTGATGAGAGTGGTACGGGTTATATCCCTCATCCGCTATTGCGTGTGGTTTGGGAGCAAGAACGAGATGGCCTCACAGGTCACTACTGGGCAGTCATGAAAAACAATGCCATTGATTGTAGCAGCGCTGCTGACTCTTCGGATTGTTATGCCACGTCATACAATCGCTACGATTTAGGTGAGGCGGAATTGGACAGTTTTACCAAATTTGATCTTTCTGTTTATGAGAACACACTGTCGCTCAAAGTGAATGATGAAGTAAAAGTGAATCAAGACATCGCTTACTGGCAGCATTTATTGAGCTACTTCAAAGCGGGTATCTATAACCAATTTGAGAATGGTGAAGCGATTGCTTACTATCAGGCGTTGAGATACACCACGACTCAAATCGATGGATCAAACGATTGGGACATTAATGATTGGAAGCTGACTATTCCACCGAGTAAGAATGATTGGTATGGAAGCGGTGGTGACAGTGCTGCTGAGTTAGAACCAGAACGTTGTGAATCGAGTAAAGATCTTCTTTCAAATGACAGCGATGTGTACGACAGTGATATTGATCTTTCTTACTTCAATACTGATGAAGGAAGAATGCACTTTAGAGCGGATATGGGATACGGCACCTCTACCCAAAACTCTAGCTATATTCGCTCTGAGCTCAGGGAGTTGTATCAAAGCAGTGTTCAACCGGATTGTAGCACCAGCGATGAAGATACAAGTTGGTATTTGGACGACACTAGAACGAACGCTACCAGTCACGAGTTAACCGCAAGCTTGCGAATTGAAGATTACCCGAACATCAACAATCAAGATCCAAAAGTGGTACTTGGACAAATCCATGGTTGGAAGATCAATCAAGCATTGGTGAAACTGTTATGGGAAGGCGAGAGTAAGCCAGTAAGAGTGATACTGAACTCTGATTTTGAGCGCAACAACCAAGACTGTGATCATTGTGACCCGTTCAGTGTCGAGTTAGGGACTTATTCGGCAAGTGAAGAGTGGCGATATACGATTCGAGCCAATCCAGAAGGTATCTACTTGGCGACTCATGATTTAGATGGAACCAACACCGTTTCTCATTTAATCCCTTGGGGACAAGATTATACAGACAAAGATGGCGACACTGTGTTGTTAACCTCCGATTGGACATCGACAGATATTGCTTTCTATTTCAAAGCGGGCATTTACCCTCAATTTAAACCTGATAGCGGCTATGCTGGTGAGGTGTTCGATGTCAGCTTTAGTTCTCTTAGAGCGGCACACTATTGATTGAGTCGAGATTTAAGCCGTTCCTACATTAAATTAAAAGATCACATTAATGTGGTCTTTTCGGTTTTTAGGGAGAGATAAATCGGCGTTTTCTGATTGCTGGGAACTCGTCTTATTGAGTTTATAGCTCGCACATTCAGTGGAGGAGAGCCGTAGATGACGAGCTTATTTTGTATTCTAAATTTCTATATATTGTCTTTTATCAATAGGAAGTGTGATCCAGTTAAAGCATAGAAAAATCGGAAAGTGTTCCCAGTCTCATTTATTCAATGAAATATTTTATTTGTATTATAAGATTACGTAATATTTTCATGTTATCGCAAATACTGAGAGGGGAACCGCCTTATAGCTCGTGTTTGCTGATTTAGCTTTCACTTACGAACGCTGTCTTTGTATTATAATAATGGATTAAATATGAAACAAATTACTCTAAAAACCTTACTCGCTTCTTCTATTCTACTTGCGGTTGGTTGTGCGAGCACGAGCACGACGACTGCTGATTTTCCAAATAACAAAAAAACGGGTGAAGCGCTTCTAACGCCAGTTTCAGTTGCCGCTAGTAGCCATGATGGTAACGGCCCAGATCGTCTTATTGACCAAGATCTAACCACACGTTGGTCTTCAGCGGGTGACGGTGAGTGGGCAATGCTAGATTATGGTTCAGTTCAAGAATTTGACGCTGTTCAAGCATCTTTCAGTAAAGGTAATGAGCGCCAATCTAAGTTTGATATCCAAGTGAGTGTCGATGGTGAAACCTGGACGACGGTACTTGAGAACCAACTGAGTTCTGGTAAAGCTATCGGTCTTGAGCGTTTCCAATTTGAGCCTGCGGTAAAAGCACGTTACGTAAGATATGTTGGTCACGGCAACACCAAAAACGGTTGGAACAGTGTGACAGGATTAGCCGCAGTTAACTGTAGCATTAACGCATGTCCTGCTAGCCATATCATCACTTCAGACGTGGTAGCAGCAGAAGCAGTTATTATCGCTGAAATGAAAGCGGCAGAAAAAGCACGTAAAGCAGCGCGTAAAGATCTACGCTCTGGTAACTTCGGCGTAGCAGCGGTTTACCCTTGTGAGACGTCAGTTGAATGTGATACTCGCAGCGCACTACCTGTTCCGACAGGCCTACCAGCAACACCAGTTGCAGGTAATGCACCGAGCGAAAACTTCGACATGACTCATTGGTACCTGTCTCAGCCATTCGATCATGACAAAAACGGCAAGCCTGATGATGTGTCTGAGTGGAACCTTGCAAACGGTTACCAGCACCCAGAAATCTTCTACACAGCGGACGATGGCGGCCTAGTATTCAAGGCTTATGTGAAAGGTGTACGTACCTCTAAAAACACTAAGTACGCACGTACTGAGCTTCGTGAGATGATGCGTCGTGGTGACCAGTCTATCAGTACGAAAGGTGTTAACAAGAACAACTGGGTATTCTCAAGTGCACCTGAATCTGATTTAGAAGCTGCGGCAGGTATCGATGGCGTTCTAGAAGCGACATTGAAAATTGACCACGCGACAACAACGGGTAATGCGAATGAAGTAGGTCGCTTTATCATTGGTCAGATTCACGATCAAAACGATGAGCCGATTCGTTTGTACTACCGTAAATTGCCAAACCAACCAACGGGCGCAGTTTACTTTGCACACGAAAGCCAAGACGCAACAAAAGAGGATTTCTACCCTCTAGTGGGCGATATGACGGCTGAAGTGGGCGAAGATGGTATCGCGCTTGGTGAAGTGTTCAGCTACCGCATTGATGTTAAAGGCAACACGATGACGGTAACGCTAATGCGTGAAGGCAAAGACGATGTTGTACAAGTGGTTGATATGAGCAACAGCGGCTATGACGTTGGCGGCAAGTACATGTATTTCAAAGCGGGTGTTTACAACCAAAATATCAGCGGCGACCTAGACGATTACTCTCAAGCGACTTTCTACCAGCTAGACGTATCGCACGATCAATACCAAAAGTAATCGAACCGAATAGCACTTAATATTTAAGTTATCGCAATAGCCTCCAGCCTTAGGGTTTGGAGGCTTTTTTGTGTCTGTTGTTTGGGTAAGGTAAATAGCAGGCCCTTCGATAGTTCGACTCAAGAGCTGGTGGTTAGCCTTGTTGTCAATTCTATATTATGTATCGAAACTCTTCGCTCAGTCTTCAACAGCGCTTCTTATTCGCCCTATGTGACTGCATTTGTAAGCCTTGGTTCAAGCTGTTGTTACTGAGAACGATAGGCTTAGGTTGTCTTGGGTATGATTAAACCAACCACCGCATTAATACTGATATCTAATGTCTGGATTCTAAGGGCAGTTTACTAGTTGAGAATACGGCTTGTTAACAACGGAAGTTATTGAATTAACAGATGTGGTTTTAGTTACCAACAGAAACTGATTTTGACGTTCGATAACATTCTAGAAGCCTCAATAGAAATTCGCGAGGTGACTTATTAGAAGTGAAGGTGATTTTAGATAATCGGTGTTTAGGTTCTAGGCGTGTACATTGGACCGGTACAAAAAAGCCTCTAGCAAAACTAGAGGCTTTTGGCAGAACTAAATAGGCACTACTCAGCTGTAAACTGAGCTACACGCTCTTGGATTTGTTCATCAGTAAGTACTTCATTCCAAACTGCGATATTGTCAACTGAACCATCAAAGTTCTTATCACTACTAGAAGAACCACCTAAAAGAATAAACTTGTCATCTGTTGTATTTTCAACAACATCGAAATCGACACTTTTCGAGTGAACAAGAGTACCATCGATATACAAGTTAGCAGTCGAGTCTGAGTGACTGTATGTCGCCAAGATGTGGTACCAATTATCTTCAACAAGGTATACGTCTCCTTCACTAGATTTCGCTTCGGTACTTAAGCCATTATCCTCTGCATCAAGGCCTCCATACACCTTAAACTTGATTGAGTTGTCTGATGACTCTAGGTAGAGCTTAAACCCTAAGTAATCACTTGTTTCCGCGAAATCAACAAGTGAAACGTCTGAAGAGTACCCAAAACGATCTGCTTTGATTACTGTCTCTACAGAAAATGACCCTTCAATTGCTTGAGCACCAGTAGTAGTTTCAGAAGTTGCATTGTAGTACACGTAACCATAGCCACCACCTGTAGCTGAATCTTGGTCAATATGCATTGCACCTGTACCAGCTGCGCCTGCTGTCGTTGTGATTAAAGGAGATCCTGACTTACTCGTTAGATCATTTTTAGCACTGCCGCTATCTACTGCATAATCGGAGCTATCAAAAGTGTACTCATTTAACGCAACCGGAAAGTCTCCAACTGGCGGCTCTGGGTTTTCTGGATCGACAGGAGCCTCTCCAGTCAAACTAATAACCGTAGCTTCAGAAGTGCTACTGTTATACGGGTTGTTGTTTAAGTCATATCCAACGGAGTAGTCATTGAAAGTGTCTTTGAACTCTTCAACATACTCTCCAGTAGACTCATTAAGTGAGTATACTTTTAGGTTGTCGGCAATCAGTTCATATGGCGTTACGCCACTGTTTGTACCTAGACGAAGGGCAATAACTTGAACTTCACCTGAACTATTTGATGAGACCGCTCCAGTATAGGTTTCACCATTGATGGTAAAGGTATGTGACGTTGGCGTCCAAACCACCTCGACAGTTGCATCAAACGTGCTGTTTGCATCAAAGGTACCGCCAGTCGCAGTTAGTGAACCAGAAGCGTCGCGGAATTGAATAATACCGTCACCAATCGCTATGTCACCGTGATGATAAGCGTTGCTTACTTTATCGTTCTCATCATTGGTTGAATAAAGCGAAATATAAGAGTTGTTCTGACCTTCATCAACTTGAGTGCTATCTGGATTATGTTGGTAGGTTAGATCAACAGTTAACTTACCTGAAGAAATCGTTTTGCCGACCGTAGAGCTCGTGTTTAAGATCTTCAGTCTCAACTCACCAGTATCATCGGTTAATGTATCTAAAATTTGAGCGGCATTATTAACGCCTGAAGCTTCATCTGCTGTGTCTGCAGAACTCGTAACTTCAGTATTTTCGCTGTGGTCGGTACCTGAAATAGGAATGTTGCCGCCAATACTAAGCCCACCGTCAGCTGCGGAGTAATCACCATCTACGGATATTGTGCTTACTGAACCATCATTATTGAATAGCGTGAACGCAACTTGACCTGAAGTATCATCTTCAATTGTCTCTTCATAAGTGGTTTCAAATCGTTCGTATTCACCGAGTGTGGTGTCAGCTGAATTGTCAGTGTAGTAATAAAGTGTCTCACCATCTGCTGAGAAGCGATATACGTTGGGTAAATCAGTACTACTCGATGATGAATAGGCTGCTGAGAATGCTGAAGTATCAGAAAATTCCCAATAACCATTTAATAATGCTGAGGTAGGTGTTGCAGGATCGGTAGAACCATCCGTCGGAATAGGTAAACCATCACTGTTACAACCAAATAATAAACCTGTCGAAAGGGCGACAGCAGTAGCGACTTTAGAAATCTGCATAAAATATTCTCTTTATGATATTAAATCCATATGTAAATCACATAAGAAATAGATAATAAGTAGTCGTTAAATATTTTTAGGATAAAGCTAATATTTATTAGAACATCCTATTCTTTAAAATAAAGTAATTTGAATATTTAGAATGAGTAAGCAACACCAACGCGGTATTTAGCTTCACGATCTTTAGAAGACGAGCTGATATCAGATGACCAGATTTCTGCAAAAGGTTTCCATGAACCAAACTTGTAGTTTACTTTTAAACCTGCGTCCCACTCCCAATCATCACTATTATATAGAAGTACGTTATCTAGCGATTTTACATAGTTAGCTTCGTAAGAAAGGCCAAGTTTAGGTAGAGATTGAATTTTGTAAGAACCCGTTAGTGTGACTTTTGATTTCTGTGCTGACTCTAAACGCTCACCAGTCTCTGAATCTTTGTCACCAAATTGAGTGTGGTTGCGGAAATCAGCATACTCGTGACGGTAACGAATGGCAGTCGTTAATCCCATATCCGCATTATAACCAACACGGAATTGAGGTTTGTAAGTGACTTTTTTCATCTTCCAGTCACCGCCGTTGTAGTTCGGCTCATCCCAGTCCCAAGCGATCGGCATACCAACTTGTAGATACCAGTTGTTATCGACTTTGTAAGTTGCTGTATTTTCTACTTCCATACCGTAAATATACCAATTGCCGTCATAGAAGCTTCTACTGTTTGCTGACTTAACTTCACCAGAATCTGCGTCGTAGTAAGAATCGTCAGTATGAAATTTCACTTCAAGGCCAGTTGAGTGCTTCCACTTATCTGATAGTTTGAAGCTATGACCTAGTTTTACACGGTGCTGGTGGCGAGCGTCGACATGAGCTTCATCGCCGTTGGTTTTTGTATAATCAGTCGCTGCACGATACTCATAGCGGTAATCAAGTGTTGTCGCTGATGCCATTCCTGCAAATAAAGTTGTTGCCACTGCGATAGCAACCATATTCATTTTTTTCATCATTACTCTCGTATTTTTAGATTTAAGGTTAAGTAAAGGTAGGGTATTCCTAGTGAGTCACCCAATAACTCATACAATAATCTTATATGTTAAGCTTATGAAAAAGTGTGAGCTAGGCTGCAATGCGAATAAATCAAATATTGACTAGTTTATTAATTGAGGGGTGAGTCACTCATTTTTGGAATGTGACATACAATAAATGGTCTTTTTTGTTAAAATTAGCGGTTTTTTGGTCGTTAATTTAACATTTAAGTCGCTATCTATAGCAAAGCGTTATGAATATCCCATTTTTAATGCTGTGTTTAATCTCAATAATGACGCCCCTCTCAGTTTTCCAATGTTGACGAGAAAAGCAAAAAACATGTGATAAAATAATACAAATGTTTTATGGGTGGTGTGACAATAGGAAGCGCTCGGCTATCAGATAAATGACTTTTATCTTTTAATGGGCCGTGGTTTTGGGAGTGTCATGCTTAGAATTTTTGTCCAATGGATGGTCGCGGAAAAAATGAAAAACGTAATATGTTTGGCAGTAACTGCTTCAATTTCTTTGGGAGCCTATGCTTCTGACATGAAAGCTCCAGCCAACTACAGTCAGTTTCGAGATATTTTGAATATGTCAAAACTTCAGATGTCAGATCCTGATGGTAAACCTGGCAACAAGAAAGATTATGCGAGCAAAGGCAATTTTGATGGTGTTGTGTTTGAACACTTCTATGTTGATGAACCCACTCAGGCACTGGTCTTTAAAATGGCGGGTTACAAGAATCGCAGTGAGATCCGCGTTAATGACAACTTTAAGGTCGATGAGCCTAATAAGTACCATCATTTGAGTGCTGAGTTCATGCCCATTAACCCTCGCGATTCGGTAAAAAACAGCGAAAAAAAACGTGATGAAATGACGTATCTGCAAGTACATAACAAAGGGACGTACTACGACGGAAAGCCAGGTTCTCATGGCGAAGGGTATATTCCCCATCCTTTAGTTCGTGTGGTGTATGACGCCGACAGAAGTGGTAAGACAGATTGGTATTGGGCAATCATTAAAAATAATGCCGTTAATTGCAGCTCAAATAGTGGGAATAAAGGATCAACGGAATGCAAAAAGGCTTATATAAAATTGCCACTGGGTCCAATAGCTGAAAAAGGTACAGATAAGTTCGATATTTATGTCGGCAACCAAAGGTTAATTATAAACCATAACGACAGCACAGTTGTTAATCATGACATTAGTTATTGGAAAGATATGGTTAGCTATTATAAAGCGGGCGTTTATAACCAATTCAAGAATGGTGAAAGCGAAGCCCACTTCTACAATTTAGTTTATTCAATTAAAGATTCAGCTGTTATTACCAACTAGGTTTCTTACACCTAGTTAATATTAATGGGATTACAAATACTCGTTTGTTATTAAGGATAATTTGGATGTTCAAAAAAAATATGCTTGCTGTAGCTTTGCTATCAGTAGTTCCTATTGTGTCGTTTGCAAATAACGGTGTGTCTTATCCAGTTCCCGCTGATAAGTTTGATATGCGAAATTGGAAAATAACGATCCCTTCAGATATTAATGAAGATGGACGTGTTGACGAAATCGAAGGGGTGGCAATGATGAGCTACTCACACAGCGATTTCTTCCACCTTGATAAAGACGGTAATCTCGTCTTTGAAGTACAAAACCAAGCGATTACCACGAAGAACTCGAAAAACGCACGCTCTGAGTTACGCCAGATGCCACGCGGTGCTGATTTCTCAATCGATACGGCTGATAAAGGAAACCAGTGGGCACTGTCGAGTCACCCAGCGGCTAGTGAATACAGTGCTGTGGGCGGAACATTAGAAGCGACATTAAAAGTGAATCACGTCTCAGTTAACGCTAAGTTCCCAGAAAAATACCCAGCTCATTCTGTTGTGGTTGGTCAGATTCATGCTAAAAAACACAACGAGCTAATCAAAGCTGGAACCGGTTATGGGCATGGTAATGAACCACTAAAGATCTTCTATAAGAAGTTTCCTGACCAAGAAATGGGTTCAGTATTCTGGAACTATGAACGTAACCTAGAGAAAAAAGATCCTAACCGTGCCGATATCGCTTATCCAGTGTGGGGTAACACGTGGGAAAACCCTGCAGAGCCGGGTGAAGCCGGTATTGCTCTTGGTGAAGAGTTTAGCTACAAAGTGGAAGTGAAAGGCACCATGATGTACCTAACGTTTGAAACCGAGCGTCACGATACCGTTAAGTATGAAATCGACCTGAGTAAGGGCATCGATGAACTTGACTCACCAACGGGCTATGCTGAAGATGATTTTTACTACAAAGCGGGCGCATACGGCCAATGTAGCGTGAGCGATTCTCACCCTGTATGGGGGCCTGGTTGTGGCGGTACTGGCGATTTCGCTGTCGATAAAAAGAATGGCGATTACAACAGTGTGACTTTCTCTGCGCTTAAGTTGAACGGTAAATAGCACATAGCATAACCAATAGTCTAGCTAGACGCAGTCCTTAAGGAATATTTTCGAAGACCACTTAACCGAATGTTGAGTGGTCTTTTTGTTTTATATGAGTTTTAAGATGAACTTGGTATTAATGTGACCTTGGTATCAATGAGGGTGTACGTGAAGCCTACCAATGAAAGGTACAGCTAAAACAATACAACCTTGTCAAAAGACAAGGTTGCATTCAGAAAGCGTAGGAAGATTTTAGGACGACAACTCGATACGGAGTTTAGTCATACATCAACTCTTTGGCTTTGTCGGCATCAAACTCTTTAAGAGACTTTCGAGCCAAGTGACGGAATGGGAAAGCTTTCACGACTTCTTCGAATGGTTGGATGGCAAATGCCCAAAAGATAGAACCGTCTAATCCAAAGATGATCAATGCACACAATGGAATTGAAATTACCCATTGACCAGTAAAGTTGATTTTGAAGACTGCGGTCGTTTTTCCTAGGGCTCTTAATACATTCCCATGAACCGTGTTGTAGCCACGGACAATCGGCAAGAAGATGTAGAGTGGGGCGATAACGGCCAATGCTTGATAGGTAGACTCATCCAAGTTCGGGTAAATGTCACCAATGACCAGACTTAATCCTGCGAACAAGATTGCACACACAAAAGAAATGACGACCGCAATATCAATACTGGTATCGACGTTTTTGACTAGGTCATCCATCTTTTTAGAGCCAATCGCTTGGCTGATAGTAATTGCGGAAGAGTGAGCCCAAGCGGTAATAAATTGAGAGACAGCCCTGATCCAAGGCATCACCAAAGTAATCGCTACGTAAGCGTTGATGTTAAGTTGCGAATACAACAATTGATATATCGTTGCGCCAATCAAAAGCATGGTCACGTTCGCTGCTACAGGGAATATTTCGATAAAGTGACGGCGAACGTTGGTAAAGAATTCAGAGCGCTGAGCGTCTAATTTGAGTGAAATCGCTGAGCTTAAATGCACGCACAAAACCAAATACAGCAAGCGGATCGTTATTGCAATAATGCTGCCTAATGCAGCGCCTTGTACTCCAATCCCTTCAAAATTAGAAAAACCATGAATCAGCACATATGAGAGTACAGCATTGATAGGCAGTTCAATTAAGTAACCTTTGAATGGGACTTTAGTTCTGCCTAGCGCATTAAATAAAGCAATGATCACCTGCGTTAACGCGGTAAAAATAACGATGTATTTCGAGATGTCTAGATAGCGGCTGATTTCTAAGTGAAGGGAAGCGTCATCTGTTAAAGCTTGAATCAAGGGTTGTTCGAAAAAAGTAAGTAGAAGCCAAAATAGTGTTGCTACGCCAAGGTTGATAAATAACCCTGCCCAAAATGCTTTAGATAATGATGCGGTAATGCCAGAGCCCACTGCGCGGCTTAATACTAACTGAGTACCGTTTGCCAGCGCCATTTGAATTCCCAGTACAAAGGCAACGATAGTCGTCGCAATCCCCATTGCAGCTAAAGGGATTTCACCAAGAGGAGAGACAAGCAGTGTGTCGATCATCAACATCGACTGCATCAAGATACCGTTTAAGGCGAGGGGCCAGGCGAGAGAGAAATTTTTCCTTACGTACGATTGTGAAGACACAAACAACACCTTATGTGTATAACCGTAAGCTTTCTCTGAGGTGGCGGAGTAGAGCGTTTAAAGAAGAAAACACTACGGTAGTTGATGGTTAAAAAATGGGTGCTAAAACAAGACTGACTTGTGTCTTTGAAAAACAAGTCAGTTTGGTTAATCTCGGTTATGCGATGGCTAATTCAACCCTAGAGAGCTTTTGGTTCTCATCGTCTAGCAGGACTTGAGAAGCAATTCGAGCTTGCTTGGCATCGCCAGACATTATTGCGTCGTAAATCGCTTTGTGTTCTTCTAAACAGAAGCGACCGCCTTCAGCGGAGTGGTCGATAAACTGCTTGAAGATAGTCGACAGAATGTTCGCGAATGGAATGTAAAATTGATTACCTGTCGATAAGAAAATCGTTTGGTGAAACAGGTGATCGTTGGTCGTCCACTCTTCATAATCGAAGCTATTTGCTGCGATGGTCATTTTCTGGAAAAGAATCGAAAGCTCTTTGCGTTGCTCTACAGTTGCATTGGTTGCAGCGAGCGCACACGCTTCCGGGTCAATCGCTTTTCTTAAGCCTAAAAATTGAGACAAGAAGGGTTTAGTATCTTCTAAATCTTGGATCCAGTACAGCAATTGCGGGTCCAAGAAGTGCCACTGTGTTCTCGGTTTGATACGAGTGCCCACTTTTGGCTTCGACTCGATTAAACCTTTTGCCGAAAGTAGCTTAGTTGATTCTCGAAGGGCAGTTCTGCTGACTCCAAAGATTTCGCACAGCTCCATTTCGCTGGGTAACTTCTGATTTTCTTCTAACTCGCCTGACAAGATCTTGCGAGCAATTTGTCTCGCCACTTGAACATGAATTCGGCGGCTTGAATCTTCCACCAATGTAAATATTGACATTTAAACCACCTGAAATTGAAACTTTGAAAACACTAAAAGCCAGACGAATCTGGCGCTTAGTGTCAGTGTATACGTCTAATATAGTGTGAGGTTTTCCCTCATCTACTTGGGTCTGATGACCTTATTTAGTGTGACGATCTTAACGACTTTATATAACTTAACGATTCTATATAACTTAGTGAGCTTATATAAGTCAGCTAGCTAGGGCGTTATTTGTCCGCCGTTAACATCTAGGATTTGTCCTGTGATGTACCCGCTACAAGCGTGCGATGCAAAAAAAGCAAATGAAGGGGCAACTTCATCAATATTGCCAAAGCGTCCCATTGGAATGTTGTTAGCAATGGTCGCTTTCAAATCGTCGCTCTTGCCATCGTGAAATGCGGTGTCGATAGTGCCCGGTGAAACAATGTTGAAACGGATATTGTCTTGCGCGAACTCTTTCACCCAATTGCGGTGAATGTCGTGTAACCAAGCCTTAGACGCGGCATAGATGCCTGCACCAACACCACCGCCTTCGCGAGCGGCGATAGATCCTGTGCTAATCACACAAGATGTTTGCCCGGACTCAGCAGCAGAGGCGCGTAAGTGCGGGATAGAGAACTTGGTTGTCATCAGCGCAGAGCGAACATTAAGGTTCATTACGCGCTCATAAAACTCATCATCGATATTTTCTAGATTGGCGCGACCACCAAGGCCACCGGCGTTGTTAATCAACACGTCCATGCCACCAAAATGATCAGTGAACTCTTTGACTAACCTTTCGCACTCTAATGTGTCCATTAGGTTTGCAGGAAAAAAGGCAACATCGCCACCCAGTGCGGTAAGTTCAGATAGAACGTCATCGACTTTTGGGCTGAAAGCACGACTATTGATGCCGATTTTTGCGCCGTATTTTGCAAAGACACGTGCGGTAGCTAAACCCATACCAGCAGTAGAGCCAGTAATTAGAATGCGTTTGCCTTTTAAATCGTTAAACATCAGAGCCGCCTATATTGTAGATTATTCACGCCAATAAATCATACAATAACACTTGCTATATTCAAGGGTGTTTATCTAAAAACGGGTTATTACCGACATAAATAGTGAGAATAAGGGTGGTTTTGTGAGTTCACGCATACATTGAAATAGTAAATGAGAACTATTTGTATGAATTAATAGGTTGAATTGGTTTTATAAACCTAAAGATGAGCAGGTTTGTGAAATATTGCTCCAGCCTTTATTGGTAGTGACCTCACGTTATTCTGATGCTGTGTTGGTGAAGATATAAATCAGTGCTATAGTCGGGTTAAATAATACATATCTAATAAGTAAGTAGACACATGGCTGGCTCTTTCAATTCTATTTCAGGCTCTAAGCGAAGCCTTCATGTGCAAGTTGCACGTGAAATCGCTCGTGGTATTTTGTCGGGCAATTTGCCTCAAGGTTCTATTATCCCTGGTGAAATGGCTCTGTGTGAGCAATTTGGTATCAGTAGAACAGCATTAAGAGAAGCGGTTAAGCTTCTGACTTCAAAAGGTCTATTAGAATCTCGTCCTAAGATTGGTACTCGCGTTGTTAACCGCGCGTTCTGGAACTTCTTAGATCCACAATTGATCGAATGGATGGACGGTTTGGCCGATACAGACCAATTCTGTCATCAGTTTTTGGGTTTACGCCGCGCGATTGAACCAGAAGCGTGTGCTTTAGCTGCTCAGTTCGCGAGTGCAGAACAACGCATTGAGCTGTCTAGTATTTTCCAACAAATGGTAGAAATCTCTAGCGAAGAAACGCTTGATCAAGAGCGTTGGCTAGATATTGATATGAAATTCCATAGCCTGATCTTCAATGCAACAGGTAACGACTTCTACCTTCCATTTGGTAACATCTTAACGACCATGTTTGTTAACTTTATTTCTCACTCTTCTGAAGAGGGAAGTACTTGTATTAACGAACACCGCCAGATTTATGAAGCAATCATGGCAGGTAATAGTGACAAAGCACGCCACGCGTCAGCAAGTCATCTGTTAGAAACAAACCACAGATTACCAGCCGCTAGTTAATTGTTTTCACTGTTATTTTAGCTTTGATCGTTTTGCATTATCGACGAGAGGTCATTCTCGTAAAACTAGGGTAGTCAAAGTTAAAATTACGGTTGTACAGAAGCTAACTTCAGTAGCGACCTCTAAAAAGCACGTTTCATACGTGCTTTTTTTGCATCCAAATTTGATGAAAACCTGACTGGTGTCCAATATTTAATCTATTATTTGCTGTTTCGTTAAAAGCACTAGTAACCAGTATTTTAAGTTATATAATAATACTAATTAAATTATTGTGAGTGTGATTATGCCCCAGTCTCTACTGCCAAATATTCTTCAATTCATAGGTCAAATCGACCCATTCGATAAGATCCCTAAAGAAGCACTTCGCGAACTTGCGTCTAACGTGCAAATTACTTATCTCGGTAAGGGAGATGTGGTTGATTTGTGTGAGTCGGGGAAGGAAAAATCGCTCTATATCATTCGAACGGGCTCTATGGAGCAACGAAAATCGGATGGTGTGCTTCGTGCTCGTCTAGGCAGTGAAGATTTGTTCGGCTTTACGTTCTTAGATTCTGAAGTCAACGACGAAAAAGGCTATAGAGCTGTCGCAATCGAGAACACCTTGCTTTATGTGATTCCACACTCGGCACTTCAAACGCTTTTCAAAGCCTTTCCAAGTTGCGCAGAACACTTTGCTTCACAGGCGCAGGTTCGCTTGAAGTCGGCACTGGATGTGGTTTGGTCAAATAAAGAGAAAGGCCTATTCATTCGTAAAGTCGAAGAAGTGGCAAGCGGGCAGGTGGCGATTGTTAAGTCTGAGCAAACCATCCAGTCGGTTGCGGTTGAAATGCTTCATCAACGCTCACCGTGTGCCGTGATCTATGAAGGTGAAACCATTGTTGGTCTGATCACCGACCGAGATATGACTAAGCGAGTGATTGCCCACGGCGTGAGTACTGATAGCCTGATCTCAGAGGTCATGACGCACTCTCCACTTACGGTAAAACCGGATGATCTCGTATTGCATGCAGCCTCTATCATGATGCAATTTAATATCCGTAACTTGCCCGTTGTGAAAGAGAATAAGGTCGTTGGTCTTCTTACTACATCTCATTTGGTTCAAAACCACCGTGTTCAAGCGATATTCTTGATCGAGAAAATCAAATACGCAGGCAGCGTGAAAACCATGTCTTCGTTCACCTCAGAGCGACAAGCAATTTTTGAAGCGCTGGTGGAAGGTAAAGTGGCGCCTGAAACCGTCGGCAAGGTAATGACCATGATTATGGACGCCTACACCCGTCGATTGATTCAAATAGCGATTGATAAGTTAGGCCCACCACCGTGTGATTTCTCTTGGATCGTAGCCGGATCGCACGCACGTAATGAAGTGCACATGTTGTCGGACCAAGACAGCGCGATTGTTCTTGCTGACGATGCAACCGACAGTGACCGTATTTACTTCAAACACTTAGCGATGATGGTGACCAACGGCTTAGCAAGCTGTCACTACCCATTATGTCCAGGTAAATTCATGGCTGCGACGCCAAAATGGTGTCAGCCACTCAGTGTATGGAAGCACTACTACAAGAAGTGGGTGGCTAACCCAGAGTACGAACGCTTGCTTAATATCAGTGTGTTCCTAGAAATTCGTACTATCTACGGCAACAGTGAGTTCGAAGGTATTCTGCGCGATGAGCTGCATAGCAATATTCGCGGTAACCGTGAGTTTTTAAGCACGCTAGTGAAAGACGCGGTCAATACCAACCCGCCACTTGGCATCTTCAATAGCTTAGTGCTAGAGAAGTCAGGTGAGAATAAGAAAACGTTGAACGTGAAGAAGTACGCGATCAACTTGATTATCGACTTAGCGCGTATTTATGGTCTTGCTGTGGAGTGCGATTTGTCGGCGACTGACGAACGTTTCGCTGCTGCCAATGAAAAAGGCATGCTGAGCGACGATGCATTCAAGAACATTCTGGGTGCTTACCAGTTCATTCTCTCTTTCCGTTTTGGCCATCAACTTGAAGCGCTGAAGAACGGGGATGTGCCTGACAACAACATCAACCCAGATAGCTTTGGTAGCTTTGAGCGTAAACACTTGAAAGATGCCTTTAGGATCATTGCTGACCTTCAAGAAGCGGCGAAAATTCGTTTCGGAGCACGTTAATGAAGCTATGTTCAACTAATAAATGTTTAAAACGAATGCTAAACTATTTTCACCCGCTTGAACGAATTAAACGCAAGCGTAAGCAATATTTGGGTACGGTTAAGCTGCCAGAAGCGTTACATGATCTGGTAGAACAGCCTTGTCCTGAAATGACGGATTTGGCCAAAGACAGCGACTATATCGTGTTGGATCTCGAAACCACAGGCTTAGACAGCGAACAAGATCTTATCTTGTCTATGGGATGGGTCGATGTGGTGAAAGGACGAATCGATTTGGCTTCTGCCAAGCATATCTACCTGAACAATGATTCTCAGATTAACGCTGAAACTGCGGTGATTAACCACATCACACCACAGATGCTGGAAGAGGGCGCATCTATTCATGATGCGATGCTCGCTTTCTTCGAAGCAGCGAAAGGCAAGATTATCGTCGCGCACGCGTGTGTAGTCGAAGAGAAGTTCATTAGCCAATACCTTCTTCGCTGCTACGGTTTAAGAGCGATTCCTCTGCTTTGGCTTGATACCTTGTGTATTGAGAAAAGCATGGAGAAAGCGATCAGCAATCATGAAGAAGTCGATTTAACCTTGGCAGGGACTCGCGAAAGGTACGGGCTTCCTGAGTACAACAGCCACAATGCATTAGCCGATGCCGTTTCGACAGCGGAATTGTTTTTGGCTCAGCAGAAGCGAGTTGTGCCTAACGATAATGTGACCGTTGCCTTTCTCTATCGGATTAGTCACTAGGAAAAAGAGCTGCAAGTGCGCGGCTCTTATTTTACTGATTTTAAAGGAAAAAAAGCCAGCGATTAAGCTGGCTTTTGTTTAGGTCTTAGAAAATTAGGACAGTAATTATCTTAGATTATTCATGTAGCTATCGATTAGAAGCTGTAAGTTAGACCAACACGGCTACGCAGTTCACGAGTCGCTTTAGTTGATGAAGTGCTCACATCACCAAACTCTACATATGGTGCCCATTGACCCATAATATGGCGAATGCTTGCGTTCAACTCGTAGTTGGTATCGTCGTTGTCGTAGATGTCATAGCCATCCGCTTTGTAGTAGTTACCTTCTAGACCAAAGCGCCAGTTTTCCATTGAGTAGTTAACGTTTGCCGTTAGACGGTGACGACGTTGATTAGAAACGTTTTTATCAACCGTGATTGGAACACCGTCACTATCAACAATAACATCACCATTGTCATCGAATTGATACTCTGAGCTGCTAGTGTTCTGTCTCATATCGTAACGGTAACGAGCACTTAGGCTTAGACCATCAACGCTATCCACTTTGTATGTTGCACGAACTTGAGGCTTGTATGTAACGCCAGATTCACGACCTTCAATTGGCATACCGTAAGTCATTGTCCAGTTATCGTTTAGTACATGACGGTAGTTTAGACCAAGCTCCCAACCATTGTTCTTCAAATCTTCCATGAATTTACCGTCTTCTCCCTTGAATTTCGCTTCGATATCTACAAGGAAGTTGCCAATGCTATCGCCAAGTTTTACACGAGTAGCGTGTTGATCTGTATGACTCTTGTATTCGTGTCTCATATCGAAAGACGCAGCAGATACAGAGCCAGCAGCGAGTACAGATGCCACAGCAATCACGATTTTAGTTTTATTCATGGTATTAATTCCATATTTATAGGTTGAGTATTGGCCATAATTACAAGCCAAATAGAGTAGTTCTTGTCTTAAATGCATTTTGTTTTTGAAATTATTTCTTGGTTATTTCAAATTTATTTTGCATTTAAATAATACAAATATGGTAGCGATCCGAGGCGTGATGATCTGTGAACTTGATCGTGTTGTTAGGACAAAACCACTATTTACAAAGGGTTACAAAATCGAGTTGTTTCGTTAAGTTGATGTTTTTTAGTGATTTGTTTGGCTGTTGATAATGGTTTTGAAGAGTTTTGTTCATCAATAAATGTGCGCTACAGCAAAAAATTGAACCTTTAGATATCATTTTTATTTGTAATACATTATTATTTACTAACTTTCTTTAGCAACACATAACTTTGCTGTGTTGATTGCATGAACAGACGGTGTGAAGCCGAATAAGTAAGAGTGGTCTTGAAGCTAAATGGATTAAATCCACCGCTTTAAGAACATGAGACATTTACTTGAGGTGATTTAAAGCTCAATCAGAGAAGGTTTGAAATGTAGTAGGCAAGGTAGTGACATAGCCTGCTATATAAGTATGAACTTGATAGGAATGAACTGGGTTCGAATCGTTACCCGTTGTTCTCATCAGCGACAAAGAAGAAATCGTTGAAGTGCTTGCGAAAGCATTTTGATTATTGCTCCCAACTATTCTAATTATAACTTCTGCTTTCATCTAGAAAGGTAGGAGATGGTAGTCGAAGATCTACCCTTGCGCTCATGTTGATACAGGCAACATGAGCGTTTTTTTATCTGAAATTTGAGTAGAGAATAGTTTGATAAGCAAAAAGTGTAAGCCCGGCTTAAGAGCTAAGCTTTTAGGTTGATGACAGCGCGTTCAAGTGAGTCTGTTACAGCATCAAAGCCACGAACATTCACGCTTAATCACATGAATGTTCGTTTCCCTTCTCTTCTCTTCTCTCTTAGTTGCAGACGTGTAGCTGCAAACTTTAACAGCAGGCGTTTAGTTATATCAAAGAGCTCCGTGAGAGCTGTTCTTGAGGCTTAGCTTTCTGTAGGCATCCACACCTGTTTAGAGGTGACTTTGTGATCTTTAAAGGTCAGTTCTTCAACTTTGTCACCGTTAGTATTCCAGCGAGTAAGTTTTCCGTTCGCGACTTCACCTTCATCAAACTTCGCTTGGCTGGCCTTATTACCGTTCGGGTAGTAGTCCGTTACCAATCCATCTTTTTGTCCGTCGCTGTATTCAGCTGTCAAGCTTTGTTCCCCATTGGGATACCAGCGAGAGGCGGTGCCTGATAGTTCATTGTCTTTATAATTGAGTTCTGCTTTTTTCTGTCCGTTTGGATACCAGGTTTCAGCTTTGCCTTGCAGTTCACCTTTTACGTAATTCACTTTAGAAGCGACTTGGCCATTCGGATACCAGTTAGTTTCTAGCCCAAGTTCTAAGCCATCGGCAAACTGAGCTTGGGTCGCGACTTGGCCGTTATCGAACTTCTCTTCAAATTGACCAGTGAAAGGTTTTGAATGGTTTACTTGGTAAGCCACGCCTTTACGCATCTGTAAGTAGTCAACAGCATCTTCACGCGGTGTTGCTGCATAGCTCATAGAAGATACCGTACTAAGAGCAATTAAGATTGGAACGTATTTCTTCATAATGACACCTTTTTATTGGACGGGGAAAGTGTAACGGGTGTGTTAAAAGCATTTCACTTCCGTGTATCCCTGTCAGTATCTAATAGTGGTTTTCAAGTTTTCATTATTGGCTGCCTAATATAGGGAACTTTTAAAAGCAAATCATCGATCTTATTTGTACTACAAATGCATTGGTTTAATTCATTTTTATAAATTATATCTAACGATATTTTTGCTGATCTTCTTTAAGCTTTGATCGTCAAGAATAATAGTTTTTAACGATGAATCTTCGATTTTTAGAGACTTTGTTCATGTTTTTCGGGGTTTTGGTCGAAATTTAGCGCGGATAACTGCACTGACTTGAGGAATTGCGCTCCTAGGTGGTGCAACTTTGAACTCGATCACTTGTATGATTAATTGAGTGTCAGACTGTAAGATCATTGTCACGCATTTGGATTATTGTAGTACAAATATACTTGCCATTTATTTATAGTGACCTCAACAAAAAAACATAAATAAAAGGTCTAACGATGGAACTCAATACCCTGATAGTTGGCATCTACTTCCTATTCTTAATTGCGATAGGGTGGATGTTTCGAACGTTTACAAGTACGACAAGTGATTACTTCCGTGGGGGAGGTAATATGCTGTGGTGGATGGTAGGTGCAACCGCATTTATGACCCAGTTCAGTGCTTGGACATTTACTGGTGCAGCAGGTAAAGCCTTTACCGATGGCTTTGCCGTAGCGATTATCTTCATCGCGAACGCATTCGGTTACCTAATGAACTACCTTTACTTCGCTCCGAAGTTCCGTCAACTGCGTGTTGTGACGGTAATTGAAGCGATTCGTATGCGTTTTGGTAAGGTGAATGAGCAAGTATTTACTTGGTCTGGTATGCCAAACAGCGTTATCTCTGCAGGTATTTGGTTGAATGGTCTAGCAATCATCGCATCGGGTATCTTCGGCTTTGATATGACAACAACGATTATCCTAACGGGTCTGGTTGTACTGATTATGTCAGTGACGGGCGGCTCTTGGGCGGTAATCGCATCTGACTTTATGCAGATGGTTATCATCATGGCAGTAACGGTGACATGTGCAGTCGTTGCTATTTACCACGGTGGCGGTGTTACGCAGATCATTAGCGACTTCCCAACGGATTCGTTCATCACGGGTGACAACCTTAACTACATGAGCATCTTCAGCATCTGGGCTGTGTTCATCTTCTTAAAGCAGTTCAGCATTACCAACAACATGCTTAACTCTTACCGTTACCTTGCTGCAAAAGATTCAAACAACGCACGTAAAGCAGCACTGCTTGCTTGTGTACTAATGACGCTTGGTCCAATCATCTGGTTCATGCCTTCTTGGTTCATGGCTGGTCAAGGTGTTGATTTAGCAGCTGCTTACCCAGAAGCTGGCAGCAAAGCCGCTGACTTCGCTTACCTTTACTTCGTTCAAGAATACATGCCTGCAGGTATGGTTGGCCTTCTGATTGCCGCTATGTTCGCAGCAACAATGTCTTCAATGGACTCAGGTCTAAACCGTAACTCAGGTATCTTCGTTAAGAACTTCTACGAGCCGATTCTTCGTCCTAAAGCGACAGAGAAAGAGCTAATGGTTGTTTCTAAACTAACGTCTACCTTCTTCGGTATCGCGATCATCTTGGTTGCTCTGTTCATCAACTCTCTTAAAGGTCTGAGCCTTTTCGACACCATGATGTACGTGGGCGCATTGATCGGCTTCCCAATGACAATTCCAGCATTCTGTGGCTTCTTCATCCGTAAAACACCGGATTGGGCAGGTTGGGGCACGCTAGTTGTAGGTGGTGTGGTTTCTTACTTCGTTGGTTTCGTTATCACTGCGGACATGATTCAAAACTGGTTCGGTCTAAATGAACTAACTGGCCGTGAGTGGGCTGACCTGAAAGTGGCTATCGGCCTTATCGGTCACATCATATTTACTGCTGGCTTCTTTGTTCTTTCAACACTGTTCTACAAGCCTCTTGCTGAGCACCGTGAGAAAGACGTAGACAAGTTCTTCAACAACCTAGCGACGCCACTAGTTGCTGAAAGTAATGAACAGAAGAAACTGGATAACAAGCAACGTCGTATGTTGGGTTCACTTATCGCGGTAGCGGGTGTGGGCGTAATGACTATGTTCGTACTGCCAAACCCAATGTGGGGACGCATGGTATTCGTTCTGTGTGGCTTGATTGTGTTCTCTGTTGGTCTGTTACTTGTTAAAGCAGTCGATGACAAAGTCGAGCAACAAGACGAAGTGACTCCAGCCGAAGGCTAATTTAATACGCATCCTAAATAACATCACGGCCACCTGAACGGGTGGTCGTCATTTTTATAATCCAAACTTTAATGTGAGATGTACGATGAACAAAAAACTATTATCGGTAAGCATTATTAGCGCGTTCACACTCGCTTTTGCAACAGGCTGTACAACACAAGAAAAAACAGCACCCGTAGTCAGTGTCGCTGAACAAGCTACGCCTGCTGTTAGCGAAATTGACCGTAGTTACCTATTGAGCAGTGACCGCTTAACAGAGGTAGATGGCGACACTTTAGCCGTTGCTTCGGAAGAGCAAGTGGCTGCGCTTAAAGCACAATTTGAAAACCTAAAAGATGGCGACGAAGTGGTTATCCCTGCCGGTAAATACGCGAACTTAGGTCAAGTGACGATCACGGCGAATGACATCACTATCAAGGCTGAGCAAGCAGGCTCTGCGTGGATCACTGGTTTGATTCAGTTTGAACTGAAAGGCGATGACATCACGCTTGATGGCTTGGTATTTACTGAGGGCGGTCCTAACGAACGCTTTGGTGCAGTACGTATGATGGGTAATGGCAACACGCTGCAAAACTCAACATTCTACTACTTCAACCATGATTACACGTACGAGCCAGACGAGCGTCGTTCTGAGTATCCAAAGTACCTATGGGTTTCTCTATGGGGTAAAGATGGCAAAGTCATCAACAACCGTTTCGAAGGTAAGCAAAAACGCGGCACTTTGATCGGTGTACAAAAAGATGACACAGCCGACAACCACCTGATCGCAAATAATATCTTCATGGATCAAAAGCCTAACCAATTCAATGAATTCGATATCAAAGAAGCGATTCGTTACAACGGCAACAGCTGGGAAGCGATCCGTATTGGTGATTCTAAAGCTTCACAGTGGGATTCAAGTTCTAAGTTCGTGAACAACCTGATGATCGATATGGATGGTGAGCGTGAGCTTATCTCGATTAAGTCGGGCGACAACACGATCTCAGGTAATACTATTTTCCAAAGCACCGCGCTTATTTCACTGCGTCACGGAAAAGGCAACACGGTTGAGAACAACATGATTCTTGGCAATGGAAAGCGCCTAACCGGCGGCGTGCGTATCTACGATGAAGATCATGTGATTCGCAATAACTACATTGCAAACACTCGAGGCCGCGATGGTTTGATCGAAGGCAACGCTGACCTACGTGGCGGCATTGTTATTAACACAGGTATTATCGACGTAGCGAATGGTGAGCAGCTAGATCAATCGGTGAAAGGCAAAGAGCTGAACAAGCAGTGGACACCGAAAAACATCACCATCGAGAATAACTCTCTAGTCGACACTGAGTGGGGCATTGTTTACGGCAACCAAAGCCACCGTGTAAGTTTGTTTGACAACGCAGAAGTGGAAGGCATTTATGCGGGCGTTGATGTGGCGTTCAAACACAACGTGGTTGATAACTCGCAATCTCCTGAGTTTGTAAGTGTGCGTGCAACGCAAGATTACCCATTAGTCGGCGCAACCTACACAGACGAAACTTACGTAGGTCAAGTAACGGATTCTGGGTTGATTGAAAGCTATTCGGTTGAACTGCCAAAAATGACGGTTGAGAACGGTATCAACGCTTATCAAGGCGAAGGTGCAGACGTGTCTAAACTTGCGGTCGTGACGGCTGAAACAGCGGGTCCGGACTACGTGCTTGAGAATACGACTAAGTAAGTTATTAGTTAATGGCTAATGGCTAATGGCTAAAGGTTAATGGCTTGAGCTACCAAATCAATTCACGATAGCTGTCCTGACCATAACACTTAAAAAGCCTCAACAGATAATGTCTGTTGAGGCTTTATCGATCTTAGGTCGTGACCATTTCAATCTTACGTCGTGACTATTTTAATCTTACGTCGCGACTATTGTGATTTATACTTATGCAGCAGATCCCAAGGGATATGACATAAGTGGTGATCTTCAGGGAAGTGACTTAAGTGATGCTGGTGGATGTCGTCGCTGGCAACATAATTGGTCAACGGCAACACCTCAACAGCGATACGGTCGGCATCATCTCTTGAAGAAATATAGTGCTTAGCTTCGGTTAAGTGTTCTGCATTAGTGCTGTATACACCTGTGCGGTATTTCTCTCCGACATCGACACCTTGTTTATTCAAGCTGTAAGGGTCGATAATCTCAAACAAGTGTTCCATCAAAATCGTGACTGACGTGATGTTTGGATCAAATTCAATTTGTACGCACTCCGCGTAGCCATTGTAATCGCTTTGTGTGCCGTCGCTTTGTGTCGTTTTGTTCTCTGTTGGCTGGGCGCTTCCATTAGCACGGCCTGCTTCTGTGCTGATAACACCAGGAACGTACTTAATAAATTCTTGTACACCCCACAAGCAGCCGCCAGCTAAATAAATTTGTTCCATACTTCTCTTTGAGCTCTCTGTGTTTGTTGATGTTCGTTAGGTACCCGAATCAATACGATGATACCCGTACGTATAAAAAAGCGTCTATAAAAATGAGCGCGCAAATAAAAACAAGCGTTTAGGCATTGTAAACCTGTGCGACTGAACAAACATAAGTTTAATATGATTTGTGATTATATAAGTCAGTATTGCTTTGTCATCAACTCGAATCTCAACATCAAGTGAGCGTTACTCTAAACATGTTTGATCAAATAAAAGACTTCATTAATCCGAGC
This sequence comes from Vibrio sp. 10N.286.52.C3, assembly GCF_041468865.1. Classification (NCBI taxonomy): domain Bacteria; kingdom Pseudomonadati; phylum Pseudomonadota; class Gammaproteobacteria; order Vibrionales; family Vibrionaceae; genus Vibrio; species Vibrio sp. 10N.286.52.C3. The sequence continues at coordinate 152,702 of NZ_JBFRJM010000032.1, forward strand.
AAGAACCCAGACTTGACTCAGGCTCATGAATATCAGCGCAAGCATCTTCCTACATTGTGGCTGTTGGGCAAAACGGGGGCGGGCAAGTCATCGTTTATTCAAGCGGTCACGGGCGACTCTTCTGTAGAAGTGGGCAATGGTTTTGCGCCTTGTACCATGACGGCGATGTCGTATGAGTTTCCGCAAGACAAACCCGTGATGAGGTTTCTTGATACCAGAGGACTCAGCGAAGCGAATTACGATGCGAAAGAGGATTTGGAAGAGATTGGTCAGGCAGGTAATGCGTTAGTCGTTGTAATGAAAGCCGACGAACCTGAACAATCCGCTGTGCTTACGGCTCTAAAACAGATTAAGAAACAGAAGAAGATTAAACACTTGTTGCTGGTTCATACGGCGGTGTTGTCTTCCAGTGAACCAGATCGAGCAAGGCAAATTCAGTTCAACACCAACCAAGTAGAGAAGGCTTGGGGTAAAGAGTTTGAATCGGTAGCGGTCGATTTTGAAACGGATGACAACGCTATGTCTAACAGCGAAGCGGTTTACAACTATGACATCTTGTTAGAAAAGCTGAGCAGTATTCTTCCGGTGATAGGAATGATGGTGCAAGACAAAGAACATTCCACGCAAGAAGAAGCCAACTTTGATCAAGTAGAAAACGAAGTGCTTTGGTATGCAGGAAGTGCCGCAGCGAGTGACCTGATTCCGGGTGTTGGTTTGGTGTCGGTACCTGCGATTCAAGCCAAAATGCTTCACAGCTTGGCCAATCAATATGGGGTCGAATGGAATAAGAGAGTCTTTAGTGAGTTGATAGGCACTCTGGGAAGCAGCTTTGCTTTGCAATACGGAATGAAGCTGGGCACTCGACAGTTGATAAAGCTGATTCCAGTTTATGGTCAAACGGTAGGTGCGGTGGCTGCAGCGGCAATGAGTTTCGGCACCTCTTATGGTTTAGGTCGCGCGGCTTGTTTTTACTTCTATCACAAGAACAAAGGTGAAGAAGTGTCTGAACAAGAGATGCAGAAGATCTACAAAGAATCTCTGAAAAAAGGAAAGGCGGCGTCGGGTTATGAAGAAAATTAGAAACCTATTTCGATTACTGGCGGTGCTATCGAGCGGACGCTGGGGCATTGCCCTGATTTCGGCGATCTTCCCAAGCATTATCATGATGGGTTTTGGTGTCTTCTTGGCGATCAAATACGGTTATCTACTCGAAATGTCGATTGCCATTGCCGTGAGTACCTTGGTGTTCACCATTCCTTTATTCATTTCTAGCCGTTCTTCAAGCCGCTCTTCAAATAAAGAGTCTTTCTCGAATAAAGAGAGTGGCGGCCTTGCCGAGGATACTGCTGAAGCTGAATCACAGCATAAAAAAGCTGATATCAACGATGCATTGGTTAAGGCTTCGGCTGATTGGTCTCAAAAAGAACTGTCGATCTGGAATGATTCAAAACACCATGTACGCCAACAATTAATGGTCGACATAGAGTGGGGTAACCTAGACCAAACCGGTTTAGAGGTACTTGAATTTGTTGCGAAAAAGTTTGATAAGAAATCACTCGATTTTTCGATTCCTGAAGGGCTAAAGCTGTTCGAAGAGGTCAGCCGACGCTACAAATTGGTAGTGCGAGAGCATATCCCCGGCATTGAGTATCTCAAGGTTTCTTACATCAAAGCGGGCTACGAAGCCTACGATAAATACGGTGAGCTAGGACAGAAGATCTTCAAAGCGGCTATTTGGGGTAACCACCTTAAAAACTTGTATTTGAATCCACTCAAGGTGATTTCTGATTTAGGACGAGAACAAGCGACAGCAACGATGACAAGGGGTGTGGTTGATGACATGCAATACGCCGCCAAACAAGCCTTGTTAGATGAAGTTGCGGCGGTGGCGATTGACCTCTACAGCGGACGTTTCAGCATTGAAGATGAGGCACTTAAAGTGTCTGATGTTTCTGAACTCGACGAACAACGCTTTGCTCCAGAGCTAGAGCCTGTGCGAATCGTGCTGGTGGGACAAACCAGTTCGGGTAAATCTTCACTTATCAATGCACTCAAGCAAGAGTTGGTTGCAGAAGTGGATGTGCTGCCATCAACCGACACTTCAACGGTGTATAACTCGTTTGTCGACGACAATGATGTTCGCGTTGTTGATCTTCAGGGGCTTGATGGCAATCCTAAAACCGAAGCCTTAATGCTGAAAGAGATGACCCAAGCGGATGTGGTGCTATGGGTGCTTAAAGCCAATCAGTCTGCACGTGATTTGGATAAGCAATTGAAAGATAGATTTGATGCTTTCTATGACGATCCTAAGAACATCTCACGCAAGAAACCGATTGTGGTGTCGGTTGTGAATCAGGTAGACAGATTAAAGCCTGTAGACGATTGGCAGCCACCGTATGACTTAGAGAATCCAACATCGACCAAAGCGAAGATCATTGCTCAAGCGCTCGAATACAATCATATATTGCTGCAAACCGATATCGTGTTACCGCTGGCGATTGCGCCAGAAAAGGTACAGTTTGGTTTAGATACTTTAAGGCAGACGTTGATAGAGCGTATCGCTGACGCAAATAACGTGCAAAGAAACCGCCAACGTTTAGAAGCCATGAAAAGAGGCTCGTCGGTTAAAGGCCAACTGAATAAAGCAGTCAAAGTGGGTAAGAAGGTGGCACCCAGCGCATTGAAAGCGGCGACACCAAAACTGGCTGAAATGGCCATCAAGCAAGCCGTGAAGAAGAAGTAAGTCATTCACTGCGAATACGGTTCTGGTGAGGTTTGAGCCTCATCAGAATTTATCTTTTCTAGATCGGCGAGTTTTGGATCTTGGCTTTATTAGATGATGGCTTTTTTAGAAAACAGCTATCTTCGCCCCTTATTAGAGAGGTGTTGATTTCAAAAGAGATTTGATATTATTAAGGTTCTCGCTGAACTAGTTTAATAGTATATAAACAGCTGTGATTCACATTTTATATAACACGCTATCGTATTTAATTATCATTCTAAATATTGATCACATTTATACTTTTTTAAGCTGTATTTATAAAACAATTGCACTATATTTAAACTTCGGATCATCTTGATTTCAACGTAGGGATATATTGTGAACATGTATCTGAAATGGCAATCAACAACTTGGCTAACCTTGTTAGCTTGGTATACCTTAGATCACCAACTCTCGTTCCACCTTTCTTCAGAGTAGTACCCTCTAGGCGTCACGCGCCAGCAAAGCAGCGAGCTTTGTTTACCTATCAGCAGCTTTGATAACCTTTGAACGTATGAATGTCGCACTTATTATTCCGTGTAGGGTATTCGTTTTTTGTCGTTCTCGCTAATTATCTTAGCCTCTGTTTAGGTTTGATTAGGGCGTGTTGATCTTTCGTGTGTGTTTTTTGAACAGCATGGTAAAGAGTTATAATTTGCTTCGCCAAAAGTAAAACCATAACCAATACCATGCCAAGAACAATGCTAACTGATATTCGCTGGGAACTGCTACTCCAAGTTATGAAAAGTACAGGTCGTATTTACGATAAAACTGAACATCGAATGACATTTGAAGGAATACTTTATCGAATGAGAACAGGTATTCCTTGGCGAGATCTACCCT